>JAIRJQ010000129.1 GCA_031260545.1 Methanomassiliicoccaceae archaeon
CAGAGCACAGATGCGAAAGATGTCTCGCCTGTGTGCACAGATGTCCGGAGTCGGCGATACAGATCGGAAGATCGCTCAAACATGGACGCTACCTTAACCCGAATATAGAACAATGGCAACGCGATCCATTATGAAAAAGCGGAAAAGACCCTTGCCCAAGACTTAGGCAAAAAACAGGTGAGCCCGTATGTTATGGTGCGGGGGAAGGGATTTGAACCCTCGAACCACTAAGGACAAGGCCCTCAACCTTGCGCCGTTGGCCAGGCTTGACTACCCCCGCGTATTTGGTCTGCAATGAGGATACCCTAAATAAGCTTTACCGTTTCCCGCTATCAGGTATCCTGTTATCAGCACGGTCACAGTCTGTTAACCAGGCCTGCAACAATTATCGGTAATGATATCGTTGCGTCCCCTTCGACGGTCACGTTATCCGCGGTTTCTTTCACTTTTCCCCATGATACCGCCTCTCTGACCTGTGCTCCTGACAACGAACCGTCGAACTCCTGCGCCGTTGTAAGGTAAATGGCATGATCAAGTCCTCCGCGGAACTGGTTCCACCATATCACGTGATGCTTTGATATACCGCCGCCGATGATGATCGCGCCGGTGTATTCTGCGTTGCTTGTAATTTCGTTAAGCGTTTGTTCATCTTTGAACAGATCTATCCTCAGGTCGCGGTTATTCTGATAGTACATCCACAATTGGCAACCAAATGAACCGTCCGTCGGACCGGGAACGAATATCGGAACTTTTTTCTTGTGGCACCAATACAAAAGACTATTCTCATCGTCCAATCGTGAACCAACGGCATCGATTATCTCATGTGTTGCAAGTGATTTCGTATCAGCGAATATCTCTTCGAACATAGGTGCGAGACGTTCCTCCAGCACTTCGCCGTAACATTCGTCAGGAACGAGCACGTTACCCAATCGGCTTACGCCTTCATGCCTGAGCTTAGCGTCATCCATCATGAAATCCCCGTGGTAATATGCCTTCCACGTCCTGGAAAGGTCATGGTCCAACGTACCGCAAGTGGTGATTATGAGATCGACCATGCCTTTCTTCACCATCTCCACGATGACGCCGCGCGTGCCCGTTGCCATTATGCATGCCGGGAATGACAGGAATTTCACGCAGCCATTCTGCTTTATCATCCTTTCCGCAAGGTCCGTCGCATCCGCAAGCTTCTGCGCTGTAAAACCGCCGGACTCGCTCATGCTCTTCAGCAGCGAATCAACGGTCATTCCTTTCTTTACTTTGATGTCCTTTACCGGTATGAGATCTATCATCATCAGTCCGCCTTAATATGCGCTCAACCGTTCAAGGTGTAAATAAATGATTGTATCGTAAAGAATTGTTATATCCTGCTGTTCCAGCCGGAAAAATAAGGAAGTAAAAACGTTTCAGTCACCGATTATGCATACCATCTGATTCAGATTGCCTTCCGCATTCTGCCTCACGAGTTTGAACCCGTTGTCAGTGTAATACTCGATCAGCGGACCCCCGCAATCTACCCTGATAACTCTGCATCCGACCTTAATGTTAGCCTCTTTGATACGCGCCAACGCATACGATATCGCTAATTTTCCCAGGCCTTTCTCGCCTCCGTCGCATTTGCCTAACTGACCGATAAGATAATTCTGCACAACATCCTTCCTGACATTCATTTTCCTTAACAGTTCGTTACTGCACTTAATGTCACTAACACCCATGCAGCCGATGGCTAAAGTGAAGTATGCGACCAGCTCAGGTTCCGCATCTGCTCTGAATATCAGGTATGTTCTCGAGATGTGTTTTTTCTCCCGCACTATCGCTTTTTCTTTCAGAAATGATTCCACGTCCTTGTCCCTGCTGCATGAAAATGCTGAGAGCAGATTCAAAACATTTTCCTGCGGAGAATCGGCCATGAACTTACTTAGTGTCCTTACCGTATAAGAGCTTGTCAAAGTACCCCTCCCTGAACAACCTGTCCCCTTCTTCAAGCAGTTCGCTTATGCTGGGATCCATCGGCTTCTCAGGAGGTCTTCGCTCAGCTTCGTCTATCAGTTCTATTAGAATGCGGGCTTGTTCGTCCGTCTCTATTATCAAGTCCTCGTCAAAGGATTGTGTGGCCATTCTTTTTCACCTGATTCTTGACTTTGCTGTTCCTATTTAACGCGAAGATATTGCAGTTAGTATAACCAACTCTCGCTTTTAACATTTTCTTGGGTTCTGTGCACGGTTCCGTGTGTCGGTTATCTATATGCGTTATCCGTTAACTGTTAACAGATAACATATGATGATGATCGCACGGAATACTGATTACGACGATATCCTGAACGCGGTGAAAGGACGTAAAGTTACAGTATGGTCATGCAACACCTGCGCCAAATTATGCAACGGCGTAGGCGGCAATCAGGCAGCCGATAAACTTGCAGATAAATTAAGAGCGGACGGTGTCGATGTCGTTTCGTCAGTATCCGTATCCGCCGCGTGCCTGATGTCAAAGGTAACTCCGAAGGCATCGGATATCGCAGATCTGACGGACGTTGTGATATCTTTGACATGCGATATCGGAGTGGTATGCGCCGCACGCGCATTCAAAAAAGATGTTCTGGCACCATTAACAACGATTGGTTTCGGATACGTCGATGATGACGGATCCCTCATCGTCAAACATTCCGAGGACGTACAGGTGCCCGCGACGTTAAACGATGTTGCCAAAGAGAAAGGAATGTCATCAACTCCTTTGGTGTGAGCTATTTTTATAAGATT
>JAIRJQ010000011.1 GCA_031260545.1 Methanomassiliicoccaceae archaeon
AGCGGGGACAAATTCGCTCCCGTCTGCGACATCAACACATATTTGAGCGAAAGGCCCGATATGAGCGGTAATGCGGCGGACGAGGTCGCTGTATATGCTGAAGGTCCTGCGCATGCCGCCGGTCTTTTCAATGTCCGCATCACAGAGAGCAGCATCGGTACACGGTCATTCATGACGGCTCCCCCGAATGCATACGCAGGGGCCGCAGGATATGCCGGTTCGCCATACTACCGAGTGATGTAAGGAATCACCGCAATGCAATACACGTAGAAATGTGCACGTGAACGGTATCATCATTACGGTAATGGTAACGTTACCGCCGGGGTCTCAAGGCACAGGTGATATCAAAGATCCCTGAACGGGACGAGGTCGCAGCATCCGCATTCGAAACACATGGTCCTGAACGTTAACGTGGTGAGATCGTGCTCTTCCAGGATCTTCTTCTGCATATGAGCCAGACGTATCATTCTTTCTTTGTCCATATGATCGATCGTGCAGACCGACATCATACTTTCCCTGTTCATATCGTTCAATCTTATCCCTCTGAGGCCGGGCACGCATCCGAAGGATGCAAGCATACTCATACAATTGTAAAGATCATCATCGCTTTCGCCGATCCCGAAGATAAGGTTCGTCGTCACCTTTCCGCGGCCGAATATCTTCACCGAATCTTTAAGCATCTCCAAGGTCAGCGAATAGTTCAGTTCCGGGCACACATTTTTGAAAATGTCTTCCCGCGGTGTCTCTAAATTTATTTTCATCTCATCGGCGCCGGCATGTTTCAGCGCAATTATCTGATCGACAGAGTCAACATACGGTTCAACGCCTATCGGGATGTCCGGGAACTCTTTGCGTACGGCTCTCACGCAGGAGACCATTCTTTTAACTGTTTCTTCAGCGCTGACGATCACGCCCGATGTCAGAGCAACAGAAATGACCTTTTGCTCTTTCATAGAATCTCTGATCATCTCTACGATCTTCTCATCGGTCAGTGATCTTGTGACATCGCCTTTAAGCAAAGGCGAGGTGCAGAATCTGCAGTTGTATATGCATCTTTGGTCCAAATTAAAAAAGGCCTGTTCCGGCGAGTGGAATACGACCGGCATTATCTCAACGGCATCAATGAACTCCTTTCCGTTCCTTCTCAGAGAGAGCGAACCGTTATCGTCGATCAGCTCAAAGTCACCGGAGTCATACGATATCCCTTTTTTCACTCTCACGTTACCGAACGAAAAGACGGCGGAACGCTTTCCCGCTCCGGGGCCTGCGGTGGACCTAGATATTCTGAAAGGCATTCTGTAACCTTCAGGTAAAAGTACGTCTCCGCCTATCAGCAGCTCCGCCTTCTTTGCGATCAGATCTTCTTCCATTTGGCGCCTTCCGCTGTGTCCTCGATCTTCATTCCGGCATCGTTCAATTTATCCCGTATCATATCGGCAAGATCGAACATTTTGCGCTTTCTCAGTTCCGCTCGCAATTCTATCACGATCTTCATCACAGAGTCCAATGAATCATCGGATGCGGCGTCATCAGGAAGTATGCCGAATATCGTATCTATCTCGGTAAGCAGTGCTATCGCGGCGGACGCTCCCTTTTTGCTCAGCGAACGGTTGCCCATGACGGTGTTCGTCTCTCTGACCAGTTGGAAGACCGCGCTCATGACGCCGCGCGTGTTGAAATCGTCGTTCATGTTCCTTATGAACTCCTCTTTCGTTGACGTTATCGTATCTGCAAGATCGTTGCTGCCGTTCGCAGTTTTAACGTACGATATCAGTTCGGTGTAATTGTTCCACAATCTTTTCAGACTCGCGGCAGCCTCGTCCATTGCTTCTTCTCCGTATACCAACGGACCGCGGTAATGCGTCCCCAGGAAATAGTAACGTATCGTTTGTTTATCATATTTTGAAAGAACTTCCTTGACCCTGAAAAAATTACCGAGCGATTTGCTCATCTTTTCCCCTTTCACCTGCAGCATGCCGTTATGCATCCAGTAATTGGCAAGTTGTTTTCCTGTGACCGCTTCCGTCTGCAGTATCTCGTTCTCATGATGAGGGAACACAAGGTCATTCCCGCCGCCGTGTATATCGATGACATCGCCCAAATGATGCCTTATCATCGCGGAGCATTCTATGTGCCATCCCGGTCTGCCTTTTCCCCAGGGCGAGTCCCAATATACCTCGCCGGGCTTTGCCGCTTTCCAGACCGCGAAATCCATCGGGTCCTTTTTCTGTTCATCCATCGAAACACGGCCGGAGGATTCCATATTCTTAAGTTTCTGATTACTAAGACGGCCGTAATCCTTTACTTTGCCGACGGAGAAATAAACACTGCCCTCCTCCGTCGCATAACCGAAACCGGCCTTTATTATGTCCAGGATCATTTTTATTATGTCGTCCATGCTTTCGCTTGCCTTCGGATAAACATCCGCACGGCCGATACCGATCGAATCTGCCTCTTCAAAATATCTGTCGATGTACCTTGATGAAAGTTTCAGAGGATCTATGCCTTCCTCGTTCGCACGATTTATTATCTTGTCATCAACATCGGTGAAGTTCGTCACATGTTTCACTTCATATCCGGAATATCTGAGATACTTGGCCACCATGTCAAAGACGATCATGCTTCTTGCATGTCCCATGTGTATATCGTCATAGACGGTCACACCGCATATGTACATACTGACCTTTTTGTCCTCGATCGGTTTGAACTCTTCCTTCTTATCGGTCAGTGTGTTGTGTATCAGGATCATATTAAACACTCTTTGCAACTGATGAGAAGTATAAATGGTTTTTATCTCTTTTCTTTTAACGACGCTATCTCTTTTTTAAGTTTCATGATCTCGGACTCAATGGACGCCAGCGCGTCCCTGACCGGATCGGGAAGGTCGTCATGCGCAAGGTCGTTGCCTACCCTGACACCTCCTTTTTTTACGATCTTTCCGGGAACGCCGACAACTGTGGAATTATCGGGCACATCTTTCAGAACAACGGAATTCGCTCCGACCCTTACGTTATTTCCGATCCTTATATTGCCGAGTACGGTGGCATTCGCCCCGATCACAACGCGATCCCCGATCGTCGGATGTCTCTTTCCCTTTTCCGACGAGACCCCTCCCAGCGTCACACCCTGAAATATTGATACGTTGTCCCCGATGACCGATGTTTCGCCTATAACGACGCCCGTGGCATGATCGATGAAAAAATTCTTTCCTATGACCGCGGCAGGGTGGATATCCGCCGCCGTGATCTTATGAGACTCATAATTCAGCTCTCTGGCCTTGGAATATTCGCCCTTCGTCCAGAGCTCATTACTTTCCCTGTACAGGAGGACCGCATGCAGCCCCGCATGAAATCTTGTATCGTCCTCGGACGTAAGCGCTGGATCGCGGTCGATCGCCGTTCTCACGTCATCTGGATATTTTTTTGATAAAAAGGCGATCAGTGATCCGGGATCATCGGTCATTTCAATCGAATACCCCAGTACTCATATACCTTTCACCGTTGTCTGCGGCCACTACCACGACCTTTTTCCCTTTTCCGTATCTGACGGCGATCTCAACCGACGCAGCGACCGCCGCTCCCGTTGAGATGCCCACCAGCAACCCTTCCTCTTTAGCAAGGAGCTTTGTCATTTTCATAGCGTCGTCGCTTTTTATTGTTACTATC
Source organism: Methanomassiliicoccaceae archaeon (assembly GCA_031260545.1). Classification (GTDB taxonomy): domain Archaea; phylum Thermoplasmatota; class Thermoplasmata; order Methanomassiliicoccales; family Methanomethylophilaceae; genus Methanomicula. Next base: position 3,666 of record JAIRJQ010000011.1, read on the forward strand.
TCATCAACATATCCGAGGTCCAGTATCTCCGGTACGAAATTCGTACCGATCCCCTGGATCTTATGGTCGCCGGTCACTCCTTTTGTAAGCAAAGGGCTCTCGAACGGTTCGACGCCTATCACTTTAACACCGGGCGAAAGATTTCTCATTCCTCGTCCCACGCCGGTTATTGTTCCGCCGGTCCCGATGCTTGCCACTACCGCATTCACATCAGGGATGTCGGCCAATATCTCATTCGCCGTTCCGTTCATATGCGCTATCACGTTAGCGCTGTTCCTGAACTGCTGCGGCATGAACCCGTTCCCGGCGGCAACGATCTTCTCCGCTTTCCGGACAGCGCCGGCTATGCCGTCTGCGCCGTCGGTGATTATAACCTCGGCGCCGTACGCTTTCATAAGGCCTATGCGTTCTTTGCTCATTGTGTCGGGCATTATTATTATCGATTTGTATCCGAGAACGGCAGCGACCATTGATATTCCGATCCCCATGTTCCCGGAGGTCGGCTCGACGATGTAATCCCCTTTTTTCAGAAGGCCTTTGGATTCGGCATCGCGTATCATTGCGATCGCAGCCCTGTCCTTTATCGATCCCGACGGGTTGAAATTCTCCCCTTTAAGGAATATCTCAGCGGCACCGTACGGTACGACATTATTGAGTCTTACTACGGGCGTATCACCTATCATTCCCAGAATATTCTCATACAGCATATTGTTCTCAACAGCGATAAGTATTTTCTTGCGTAAATTATCTTCGCAGAAAAACAATAAAAAATTTAGAAAAAAAGAGGTTTTTTACATCATGAGGCCGGCGGCCCTGAGTTCCGCAGCTATCTTATCTACAGCGCGGACAACATCACCGGGAACTTTTGCGCCGGTGCAGACCATTTTGCCGGAACCGAATAAAAGTACTACGACCTTCGGATCATCCAATCTGTAAACGAGGCCGGGGAACTGTTCCGGTTCGTATTCCACTTTTTCCAATCCCAATGTGATGGCCACGGTGTTGAGGTTGATCTCCTGCT
>JAIRJQ010000126.1 GCA_031260545.1 Methanomassiliicoccaceae archaeon
GGATAATCTTTTATCGCATCCTCCATCCCGTGCTTTCTGCGTCTATGCGTCACCTCTTGGAACGGTAACATTTTCCCCTTATTCGCGTCCACGGAAACGCACTCCCCTTCCACTATGGCCTCTTTCCCTTTGAGCGAATGTTTTAACGACGACGCAATGTCTGAGAAGTTCGAGGTAAGATCTTCCAGTCTTCTTGAATATAGTTTAACAGAATCTTTTGTTATGTGTGCTTGAACGCGTATCCCGTCGTATTTGTACTCCATTGCACACTTTCCTTCCAACTTTTCCACAACTTCAGCCAACGACGGTAATCTTTCGGCAAGCATCACTTTTATCGGGTTTCCGACGTGCACCTTGATCCCGCGTACCGCGTCCATGCCTCCGGACGCTAATGTTTCCGCGACCTCGCCCATATCACACGTGACGTTGAACGCTCTTTCGATCTCCGGACGATCGCTCTTTTCGGCGAATGCCGAAGCCAGTGCGTCCAGTATCGTCATCGATCCGGCGCCCACTCTCATTCTTCCTGTAACGATGCGGCACAGATATCTCGCTTCTATAGGATTCGAATCATGAAGCATATTTGCAAGCAGTTTCATTTTACGTTCCTGAGAATCCTTTCCTTCCGATCCTTCGATCGCTGTCAATCCTTTCATAACGCGGTCCACCGTCAGTGATTCAGAGAATAATGCCATTTGTTTCTTCTCTTTGAGAAGCATCTCCGCGACCGCCCCGGGATCTCCTTCCTTTACCCATAGTTTTTCTGTGTGGTCTTCACTGAACCCCGATGTCAATGATATGGCTTTCAAAACAAGTTTATCGGACATCCCGAGCTTCTGAGGAAAGAAATCCGGATGCAGTTTACCTTGTGACAAATATACAACATTCCTTAACGTCGCCGGGTCCAGCGTTCTGAATAGTTCCGATAGTATCGACGTCATCTCCAGACGGCTGCTTGTTCTCTCTATCGTATCGAACACTGCCGCAATATCGGAGTAAAGCATATTCCCTAATCCTCATTCCCGTTTAACAACATTCGTATGTTCCTGTCCTGATAGACATCACTTGGGTCCGGATAAAATTGAGGAGGGGTGCGGCCCCTCCTGTGAAATTGTTTTTCGTTCCGTGCAGTTCTTGTGCCCGATGATCACGTCTTCTTCCTTATGAACACAAAGTAAGCGACCGCCAGAACAGCGACAAGGATCACTGCCGCGATGCCGATCATGATGATTCATCTGTCGAAATCCGCCATGCCTTTCTGAATGTGTCTCGGTATCGGGTCCTTCCGTATGCTTTCTCTCATCTTTCTGAGACGTTTGAGCATCATTTCCTCTTTTTTGCTGCTGACCGCCTCGTATGCCTCATCTCTTGTTCCCTTTGCAGTCAATACGTAAATGACGCCGTCATTCTTCCTTCCGGTGCGCCCTCTTCTCTGTATCGTTCTTATCTCAGAAGGGACGTTCTCATAGAATATGACAAGGTCGGTACTTGCAACGTCCAGTCCTTCCTCGCCGACGGATGTTGCCACGATGACGTTGTACTTGCCGTCACGGAATGACCTGAGCATTTCAGTCTGCTCTTTCTGCTTCAATCCTCCGTCGGATTGTCCGATGAGTTTTCCTACTGAGACGCCGTCTATCGTTGCCAGTTTTTCAACCAGCAGCTCGCAGGTGTTCCTGTAATGGCTGAACACCATCACTTTTGATAACGGCCTGTAGTTCACTTCTTTGCTTACAAGGCTCATCACGCGGGATATCTTCGGGTGTTCCACCTTTGTTGTCCCCAATATTGAAAGGACCTCTTTGTACTCCTTTCTTGATGTTATTTCCTTGGCGCCTTTGCCGCCCTCTTTGTGCGATGCGCTGTCCGTTAATTTTTCCAAATATGCGCGTAACGCCGTTGTCCCCTGCGTTTCGGCTAAACCTATTGCATGAGCGATCTTTATCGCCATGGACTGTACGGACATCGCTCTGAACAGCGTCGCGGAACGTTCGCCCATCTTGTGCCTGAACTGTAATGTCCTTCCCGCGATCAGCAGCTGTTTCGTTGATACGTTCTCCATAGGTGCCAGTGCCCTTAGGTTTATCAATTCTCTCGCATAATCGTCGAACATCTTGTAAAGAAGCGTCACTATGTCGGTGAGGTCTTTGGGCATGTCAAGCTCGATCTTGTTTATTGTTACGTTATACGTATACGGAGAAACGTCCGGATCGTCATCCGTGCGCATATCTATCTTTTTTAATGAAAGGTTGCAGCATATCTCGTCAATCTTTTCTCTTTCGCTTCCGGGCGATGCGGTCATCCCCATTGATAATCCTTTTGCTTTCGCGTATTCTTCCGCAACCGCCACGTAAGCATACTTTCCTGTCCCTCTGTGCGCTTCATCGTATATCACAAGACCGAAATCATTCAGATCGTATAGCTTGTTCTCAAGATCATTCGCAACGGCCTGCGGTGTTGCTACCGTGACGTCATTGTTTTCCAGCATGCCCTTCCTCTTCTCGGGCGGCATATTGCCGTTCATTACGCCGACCTTCGTATTGACGAGTAATGACGAGAATGTTGTGTTATGCTGATCCACCAACGGTTTCGTGGGTGCAAGGACCAGAACTTTCTTTCCTTTTTCGAGGATGTTCGCCGTGACGTACAAAGCAACTATTGTCTTCCCGAGGCCGGTCGGAAGGATAAGAAGCGTGGGGTCCTTTGAGCACCCTTCCGCCATGCGCAGCTGATACTCGCGTTCCTCGACAGTATCGGGAATAATGCGCGGATGCTTGACGAACGATGCCATTATCACATTCAGCGCATAACTTGTTATAAAAGGTTGTTAAGGGGTGACCGAAAGTAGTCCCCCTGTTTTGAAGGTTTAATTACAGCTGCCGCCGCACGATGCGCATCCCTTTTGGTTAGGGTTGTGTATCGTTAAGCCTGTTCCGTAATTAGGGTCGTCAACGAACTCTATGACACATTCGTCGAGCTCCTTTGCTGTATCGGCATCATAGAACAGAGAGAAGCTGTTCAGTTTGAGAACTGTGTCCCCTTCCTCTCCGTTTTCCTGGAAGGACATACCGAACTGAGGTCCGGCGCATGACATCCCTGCTAAATACACTTTAACACCGTAGCCGGCCTTCTTGTTCTTTTCCAGAAGATCGGAAACGAATTTTTCTGCATCTGCTGTTATGGTTACCATAATATCACTCACACTTCTGAAAGATTAGGAAGTATATAAGGGAAACCGAACAACAGTTTTCTTTGGAATGCTGTTGACAGTAAACATCGTTTACCGGCGGCTCACGGGAACATCTCTTTGAACTTTCGGAATGCATGCGACTGCGAATGTGTCATCGCCATTAACGATGCGATCTGCATCGTCTCCAGTATCTCTTCCTTTGTTGCACCGTATTTAACGGCCATCTGCATCTGGACGGTCATGCAGTGTTCCGCGCCGAGCGCAGCCGCGGCGGAAAGTGCGGCAAGATACCTCACCTTCCTGCTCATCTCGCCTTTTCCGTAGAATACAGCTTTACTGAGATCCACCGCAGGTATGAAAAGGTCCGGACGTTCTTCGGAAAGGACCTGATTCACCAGCGGAACGGTACCGTAGGTCCTCTCGATCGCCTTCAGCATATCCTGCACTGTTTCCTTTTCGCTTTTCTCGTTGCACATGCACATAAAACAGATGTCGGTAATAATAAATGTGTCCTTGCAGCCCCTGTTCTCTATGGCATCCGAACTGCGAGAACATCTCTGTTCACAACTCTGTTGATCAGAGTGTATATTAATTGTAGTATTCGGCCTTTATTTGCAAAGCCTCCGTGAATGCTCTCAGATGCAAATCTGAGGAAACGTGAATAAATGAATGCAACGGAGATTCTGAACGGATCGTTCAGCGAAACTGGGAAGGAATACGGATATGATTCTGTTACGGCAGAATTCAGCGGGTTCAGGGAGTTCAAGATAAAATGGAGAAGAAGCTGCGGGTGGGCCGAGTTCGAAGTATCTGATTATGTCAATGACGCACCCCGAGAAGTATTGAACGGGCTTGCAGAAACGATATTCTCCCGGATATCGAGACAGACAAGGAAGTGTTACCCCAAGGAGATGATGGAATGGATCACATCCGACGAGTTCGTGAAGAAGAAGCAGCCGCTCTATCTGATGAGAGCGCGCAACATAACAAGGTCTTCCGCGGGCGAGCATATCGACCTCGCCTTATCGTATCAACGGCTGGCGGACCTTGGCCTTGTCAATTTTGATAACGATCTCGTGTTAAGATGGACAAAACAGCCGAACACGAAACGCATAGGGTATTGCAGCGTTCTGATGAAGGTCGTTGTGATCTCGTCAGTATTCGATTCGCCGGACATTCCGGCGCTTGTATCGGATTATGTGCTTTACCACGAACTAATACATCTGAACAAGGGCTTCGATCCCTTCGGTCAACGTCACGGAATAGATTTCCGTGTGCTGGAACATATGCATCCGCAGCATGAGGAAGCAAGCGAATGGCTGAAAAGGCTGAAGCTGCACATCTGACGTAAAGTATGGCGAAGAGGTGGTAAGAATGGATGAGAACGGGGACAGGATGGATGAGGTTGGCGGAACATTGATGGCCGATGCCGAAAAAGAATTATTCAGAGACGTTCGCGAGATCCTGAATAACGCCAGAAAGAAGACATATAATGCCATAAATTCTGCCATGGTCGAGGCTTATTGGAATATCGGGAAGCTTATCGTTGAAAAACAAGGAGGAGCCGAACGTGCTGTCTATGGAGATGGTTTGATCGTCAATTTGTCAAAGCAGCTGGCAATAGAATATGGAAAAGGATTTGATGAACGTAACTTACGTTTTATGCGTCAATTCTATCTGACACTGCCGAATCGGAACGCACTGCGTACCGAATTGTCTTGGACACATTATCGTATGATAATGCGTGTGGAAAAACCTCAAGCCCGTGAGTATTATCTGAGGGAATGCGCCGAAGGGAACTGGAGCACACGGCAATTGGAACGGCAGATAAACAGCTTTTGTTACGAACGCGTACTGGCGAGCCGAGATAAAGAAAAGGTGCGGGATGAGATCATACGAAAAGAACCTGCTATAACTCCGGCGGATGTCATAAAAGACCCGTATATATTGGACTTCGCAGGGTTACCGCAAGGCACGGAATATTTAGAATCCGAACTTGAATCTGCCCTCATATCCCATTTGCAAAAATTCCTGCTGGAACTTGGGCGCGGCTTTACTTTTGAAGCGCGGCAGAAACGCATCTCTTTGGATGGCGATCATTTCTATATCGATCTTGTCTTCTACAATTATATTCTGAAATGTTTTGTTATAGTCGATCTTAAGGCAGGTAAACTGACGCATCAGGATATCGGTCAGATGAGGATGTATGTCAACTATTACACACGGGAGCTTATGAATGATCACGATAATCATCCGATAGGCATCATCCTTTGTGCTGACAGGAATGAAAGCGTCGTCCGATATACTTTCCCGAAAGGAGGGGATCCGCAAATATTCACATCAAAATATAAACTCTGTTTGCCGACAGAAGAGGAACTCGCCCGTGAGATAGATTCGGAAAAGGAATTGATCATCAGGGAAAAGATATTGCATAACGGAACAGAGAGTGGTGTCCCCCGGCGATAACACGTTCTTTCATCGTCCGACGTTGACGCCGGCCTCGGAACACTGACCCCGCCAGGGGTGTGTGTCGGGTCCCGGGGTTGTCTTCCGGTCACGGCCATGCGAAATCACATCGCGGCTACCGCAAGGACCCTAATAACGGGACCTCTGTACGCCGTCCCGTATCACGGATCCTCACTGATCAGATCCCATCATCAGAACGGCATTCGCGTGACCGATAACAGCAATATAAACATGCCGATGCCTAGACCTCCGTTCAGATATTATGAATGAATTGGACGAGAACATCATTTCATTCCGTCAGGCACCATTGCAAGCATCTGATATATCTCAATTTTGTTTATTTTTTGTGCAGGGTCATTTTCCAACAGCGTACGTACTTCGTCAGCGG
>JAIRJQ010000081.1 GCA_031260545.1 Methanomassiliicoccaceae archaeon
CATACTCATAGCTCTGCTCAACGGAAAAATGATGGCCAGCGATGTTCGGAAGGTCGCTGACTACCGGACAGGAGTTTCCAAACTCAGACAGTTCCTGGATGCAGGGCTGGTTGAACTCACGATAGAGGATAATTTCAGGCATACGAACTGGTACGAACTCACGGAAAGGGGAGAGAGGGTTGCCAGATTGCTCGCGGAAGCCAAAAAAATAATCGGAGAGAAATAAAGATCTCAAAAAAATTGTTTTAGGATTGAAAAATATTGTTTTCGTAAAAACAGAAGGCACATCGTTCATTGAATTTTGAAAAGACCGAGAATGCCCGGTCATGCCGGTTCTTAGATGCTGTTCCTTTGACCGTATGCTGTTTTGAAGATCGTTCTTTGTGTTCCTAGCGGACCATATTGCATGACCAGTGCCTCTCTTTATTATTTTCACTATGTCCAGTACTTGCCGCGCACAACGGCATTATACTATCTTTTTTATTAATTAATATCCAATATTATATATATTTTTTTAATGATATTTTTTTATATCAGTTTAAAATTTTATCATCCATATTTGAAACAGTTTTCAATAGTTACATATAGCCAGCATACCGTAGGATGGTTTAGGTATCCATACGGAAAGTTAATATCTTTTATCGGTTTTGCGGATTTTCAACGTTTTGTACATGGTTACAACACCATTCTGCGAAACGCTCAAAACCTAGGAGAAAAGAACATGGAAGACAACAAAAAAGCGCTTTATGATGCGATGGTATCCTGCAAGGTGCCCTCGATCCAAGGGGCTGTGGAAAATGCGAGGAAGGCGGGGCTTGCCGCCACTGCGATCATAGACACCATGTCGGAGGCAATGACACAGGTAGGCATACTGTTCGAGAGAGGGAAGTTATTCCTTCCTCATGTCCTGTCGGCTGCGGCCGGAATGAAGAATGCGATGGGTGTGCTCGGACCGGAGCTTATTGAAAGCGGCGGCATGAGCGCGAAGATGGCGTCCGTCGTCATGGGCACTGTGGAAGGCGATGTCCACGACATCGGGAAATCGATATGTTCCACGATGCTGCAGTGTGCGGGATTCGATGTGCATGACCTTGGACGCGACGTGCCGAAGGCGGAGTTCGTAAGGAAGGTCAAAGAGGGCTGCACAATGTGCGGAATGTCAGCGTTGATGACCACAACGATGACCGTGCAGAAAGAGGTCATCGAAATGCTGAAAGCAGAGGGCCTCAGGGATAAAGTGGTCGTCATGGTCGGCGGTGCGCCTGTCACACAGGCTTACGCAGACAAGATCGGCGCGGACATCTTTGGTGAGACCGCAAGCGAGACGACCGGCAAGGCCAAAATGGCAGCGTGATCGTAATGACACAATTCTATACCAGGATGGGCGACGGTAAAAGGGTCCTGATGACCAGAGAACAGATGATCAACGACCTTCAGGCGGGCATGGCCGATGCGGCCGACATGGGAGGCGTTCCCGATCTCAGTTCCAATGAGCTCGAGATGATATTGGAGATCATAACGGACAGGAACAGAGTTGTCGGCGTAGAGCCGGGGAATGAGGTCGTCCTTACATATGACATAGGGCAGCTGGACTTTACGGGTGACAACGGCAACAGCGGTAACGGTGTTGACGTAGGCAGACTTGAATCTGCATTGCTTCACGAAAGAGCGTTGGCCGCTGACACATTCGAGCTTGCTCACGCGGATTACAGCATAAAACCGGTCAAGCCGATAATATCCAATGAGATGCAGACGATGGAGCAGATCCAGCAACAGATCACCGTTCCGTACTTCTACGGTGCGATGCCGAACGCCGGATTATATTATGCTCCGGACGGACCGTACGGCAATCCCGCGGACCTCATGAGGGAGTTCAAGATAGAGGAAGCAATGGCCGCTGCGGAACTCACCGCGGATCACTTGGCAAGGGATATCGAATATGTTGCCACGAGAATGATGTCAGCCGGCGCGGACGGTTTTAATTTTGACACCACTGCATCAGCAGGTGACGCTGACTTCGTCGGTACCCTGAAAGGAGCTGGGGCGTTGAGGAAAGCGTGTCCCGACGCGTACATCATGATAGGCATGGCCGGAGAGTCGGTCATGGGCATACACGGATCGATCGAATACGACGGCAGCATCGTGGCAGGAACATATCCGCATCAGCAGGTCAAGTTCGCACAGAAGGCAGGAGCGAACGTTTTCGGTCCTGTCGTTAACACGAACACGAGCAAAAGCCTCGCGTGGAATCTGGCCCGTGCCGTCACGTTCGTAAAGGAATGCGTTAACGTTTCCGATATACCGTGCCATGTGAACATGGGAATGGGTGTCGGCGGCATACCGATGTGCGAAACGGCACCGTTGGACGCCCTTACCAGATGCAATAAAGCGATGGTCGAGATCGCAAAGGTCGACGGCATATAGGTTGGCGTGGGGGACACCGCAGGAATGGCCGTTCCCCACTACATGACCTCCGGTATGGGAGGAATACGCTCCGCAGGCGATCTTGTGGCCAGGATGCAGTTCTCGAAGAACATGAAGATCGAAAAGGCCAAGGAATATGTTGCCAAGAAATTGGGAATATCGACACTGGAGATAGCCGACGAGCATATTATGAGGGAATTGAGGGAAGAGCTTAAGATCGGCGTAGTAACAGGTGTCCCGGGCGCACCGAGAGGGATAGCGGCGAAGATGAACATCGAGAAACTTCTCGGTATAAAGATCAACAGCTGTGAAATATTCAGACAAAAGACCAAAGGATGAGCACATGGGCCGTTGTTCTGGAAATACCTTGACAAAGACACTGAGGAGCTGTCTCAGTTCCGGAACAGGTATAAACAGGCGGCCCTGCCGCCGTCTTAACAAACCATTTCTTTTTAACAGGGGAAAGTAAAATGATGAAACCTAATCAATATCCGGGAATGGAGATGATGCAGGGTCTTAAATTGGACCTGTTCACCCAGGCCGGCATAGAAGCGATAGACAGGGCGACCTTGGATGTGCTGTCTGACCACGGGATACAGGTGTCCGACGAAGAGGCCATCGGGATCTTTGAAAAGGCCGGCTGCGAAGTTAACAAAGATACAAAAATGGTGAAGATACCGACATGGATCGTCCGCAAGGCGCTCTCATCCGCTCCGAGGTCATTCTATCTTTACGGAAGGGAGGATGAGCGTACGATCGAGCAGGAGCACAAGGGACGTGTGCATTACACATGCTTCGGAACGGGGATACAGGTATGCCACTATCTCGGCGGAGGAAACTATAAGACAGTGGATTCGACCGACGCCGATCTGGCAAAATGCGCAAAGCTGTGCGACTGGGCGGAGAACATAAGCTATTTCTCATTGCCTGTCTCAGCAAGGGACTGGGCAGGTGTGGGGGCGCAGAGCGTTCACGAACTGTTAACGTCACTGGAGAACACTACGAAGCATTTCCTTCACATAGACCCCGTGGCGGAATATGTCGAATATTACAGGGACATCATCGAGGCGTATTACAAAGGCGACAGGACGCTGGCGCGTGAAAGACCGCTGATGTCGATGCTCGTATGCCCTACGAGCCCGCTCGAGTTAAGCTACAACGCTGCTCAGGTGATAATGAAAGGGGCGAGATACGGGATACCTGTGAATGTGCTGAGCATGGCGATGGCGGGAGGTTCGTCGTCCGTGTATCTTGCGGGAACGCTTGTGACGCATAATGCAGAAGTGCTTTCAGGGATCGTACTGAGCCAGCTTACGTGTCCGGGAGCAAAGGTATGGTATGGGAGTTCGACGACAACATTCGATCTTAAGCGCGGAACGGCCCCGGTCGGATCGCCTGAACTTGCGGTGATAAGCTCGGCTGTCACAAAGCTCGGACAGTACTACGGACTGCCCGTGTTCGTTGCCGGTATGTAGACTGACGCCAAGATACCTGACCCTCAGGCGGCGCATGAGAAGACGATAACATCGCTCCTCCCTGCGCTGGCCGGTGCCAACACGATATACGGGTCGGGTATGTTGGAGCTCGGAGTGACGTTCTCGATGGAACAACTGGTACTAGACAATGATATCATCGCAATGGAAAAGAAAGCAATGGAAGGCATCCTGATCAACGAAGAGACGCTGTCCGTAAAGGCGATAAAGGAGATCGGCGTGGGCGGTGATTTTCTTGGTCATCCTTCAACGATGGACAACATAGACCTTGCATCGGACCCGCAGATATTCGATCGGTATATGATAGGCGACTGGAAGGCGGCAGGATCGAAGAGCGCCGTGGATGTTGCTCACGAGGTGGTCCTCGACGTAATGAAGAACCATATTGTAAAACCAATACCGGCGGACATACTGAATGAGATGAAGAATATCGTAAAGAAAGCAGATGATGAGTTCAAAAAGAACAGGTGTGAATTATTATGACAATGGAATCATTGACGCAGGAGGCGAGACATGCGATCATGTCTTACAACCACAAGAAGGCGGCCGAGGTTGCCAGAAGGGCAGTGGATGAGAGCGTGGACCTGGTCGCACTGATAGAGAACGGATTGACGAAGGTCATGGTGGAGATAGGTGACGCATTCAACGCGAAAAAACTGTACCTGCCTCATATCGTTGCGGCGGCGGCCGCGATGAACGCTGCGATGGACATTCTCGCCCCGGAGCTTGAGAGGCGCGGAGGCAGCATGGGCGAAGGTCTCGGCAAATTTGTGATATGTTCCATCGAAGGGGACATCCACTCGATCGGGAAGGACATCGTTGCCGTAATGCTGAAGATAGCCGGATTTAATGTTATCAACCTTGGCAGGGACATTCCGATGACGGACATCGTCAAAACGTGCGAGAACGAAAAACCTGTGGCGGTCGGGACATCTGCATTGATGACATCTACGATGATCAATCAGAAGACCCTTGAGGGAATGCTCAAAAAGGCAGGCATCAGGGATAAGCTGTTAACGAACGTCGGCGGTGCGCCCGTGACGCAGCAGTGGGCGGATGAGATCGGTGCCTCCGTCTATTCGGAGAACGCGTCCGACGCTGTCATAAAGATGACCGCTGCCGTTAAGAAATGAGACGTCTACGTACGTTCTCGAACACATATCGGTGCGGTGAGAAGGCTCATCGCACCTTATTTTTTTTATTCCGTCATTATATCCGCGTCGGACCAGAAGATTAATTATCGTTCCCACATTGAAGGTATCGTGAGATATGTTGTTGCGATAACCGGCGCGTCAGGCATCGCGTACGGTGTGAAGATACTGAAGGAACTTCCCGGCGAGAAGATACTTGTCATTTCCAACATGGCAAAGAAGATCCTTCCCAAAGAGACGGACCTTTCTGTGAATGATATTGAAAAGATGGCCGACATCGTATTCGACGATCACGACCTGTTCGCTTCCATCTCATCGGGAAGTTACGACTTCGATGCGATGATAATCGCTCCCTGCTCATCATCAACGTTAGCAAAGATCGCGGCCGGGCTTGCCGACACGCTGATAACGAGGGCGGCCGCCGTTACGATAAAAGAGTCCAGAAAATTGATACTTGTGACCCGTGAAACTCCGAAAAGTGCGATCATGCTTGAGAATGAATTAAAACTGGCAAGATGCGGTGTGACGATACTTGACGCGAACCCCGGATTCTATTCGAGACCGAAGACCGTGGACGATATCATATCATTCATCGCGGGACGCTGTCTCGATCAGCTGAAGATATCGCATGCTCTGTATAAGAAATGGGAATGAACGCTATAAATATGCATGAAACGAGAATTATTTATATATGATTATCATTATATGCATTTATGCTGTCTAAAAATGAACTGCGCGCACTCTCTGATATAAGCAACGGCACCGTTAATATTCATACACTTTCGAAAACCTTGGGCCTCAGCCCGTCTCAGATATATAAGACAGTTCGATCCCTTGTTGAAAAAGATTTTGTCATCCTTGAACGCGGCCGCCTTTCATTAGAGAAGAAAACACACATCGCAATACTTTCAGTGATACTAAGAGACTCCAAGGATTCGTACATAGTGCTTTCCGACAGCGGCCTGGAGATCATCCGAACACTCATCGAACCGCACACGGTCTCAGAGATACATTCCATGACAGGATTACATCAGACCACGATAACAAGGAAGATAGATCTGATGAGAAGAATGGGAATGGTCAAAAAAGAGGGTTCGACATATTCTATAAATGAAGAACTGTTTCCTAATATTATTGATCTGGCACACTCATATAATGAATATGTGAAACTCACAGATCCGAGAGTGCCGTTCGGGTCGGAGATATACCATTTATCGAAAGATGTTGCAGTATTCTCAAGTAATAAGACACTTAACGATACACGGACAGCATTCTCTAAATACGGGGATCACGGAATGACGATATACCCCGGAGAGAACTTTTACTGTTCTTCGGATCATGAATTGGATATAAAGGACGTATTTCTCCATTCACTGTATGTCGTTGAGAAAGACAGGAATTGGAGGAGCAAAATGCTTGCTTTGATATTCTTTGTGAAACACAAGCACGAATTGAACGATGTCTCACATCCCGTCGTTGATGATATGCGCACTGTGTTGAACGGCGGCAAAGTTGACGGTTGGGTGCCTCTGAAAGAGATGCAGGAACGCGCAACGATGTACGGAGTTGACCTGTATGATAACTGAATTTGAACAAATACGATCGCTGTTTGTCGAGATCTCAGAGTCCATCAAAGAGAACGTGAATATTTATCTCATTGGTGGAGGGGCTTTGATGTATCATGAAAGCAAGAGACTAACGAAGGACATCGATATCGTTGTGAATTCGAGAGAGGAATTCGATTCTGTCATACGTTCGTTGGAAAAGGCGAGATTCAGATCGATGCAACCGCTGGATGACGCATATTTGAGATTGGCGCTGTTTCATGTGTTCATGAGA
>JAIRJQ010000090.1 GCA_031260545.1 Methanomassiliicoccaceae archaeon
GATTTGACGCGTGAATCGAATCCCAAAATGTGCTTGTTCTTTTCGAAGAACTCCGTTACCGCTATCTCCTGCTGTTTCTTAGCAAGCTCGTGTGCGATGGAACCTTTTCCGCCTTCTTCCATCACTTTAATATTATCTTTACTCAAAGCGCATCCCGACACTGTTATTGATGTCATCTTTATAAAACGTTTTTCGTAATGTCGCCGTTAATGACAGGAAAACGAACTAACTGTGCCGTTCACTTTTTTTCGGCATCCTCTTCGAACGCCTCGCCGCAGTACGGGCATACGCCCGCGTCCGGCGGTACTTCGCGGCCGCATTCGGAACATTCGAAGAAGTTCACTTTTTTCACTCTCATCTCTTCGGGCACGTCAATGTACTCGCCGCATTTTCTGCATGCTGTCTCGCCCGGAAGTACCATAGATCCGCATCTTCTGCATCTTCCGTATCCCTGCGGATAAAGACGGCCTTCCCTCTCCAGTCTTGCCCTTGTTTTTTCAAGATTTTTCCGCATCCACCATGTAAGGAGGGTCAGGAGCAGGAACGGTAACACAATAATAACGGCGGTGATGTAAAGGCTCCTTGCGAGATCCCCTTCCTCCCACCTGCTGAACATGATCAGCGATACCAAGATCCATAATATCGCGGCAAAGGTCAGCATGTACCCCAATCTCTTGCTTGCTTTGAACAATCTGAGAATTATGAACGCAAATATAGCGATCACCAGGCCGTCCAACATGCCTGCGTAGAATCCTATCCACACCAGGAACAGCGAAAGGCTCAATGCCAATACAATCCCTAACGGCGGTGCAGCCTTTGTTTCCCTGAACGCTTGGAATCCTGTCTTCTGATATCCGTTCATCGTCCCGTTAATATCATTAAGATATAAAAACTGCCCGTGGGATGATAAAAGACTAATATACTCTTTCTTATCGTGGATGTAACTGTCATAAGGGAGATACGAGCAAGTGGCCACTATAGATGAGCAGATAAAGGAGTTGGAGGACGAGATCTCCAACACTAAATACAACAAGGCCACGCAGGGTCACATCGGTAAGCTCAAGGCGAAGATCGCACGTCTTCAGGGCGAGCAGGAAAAAAGACGTTCCGCCAAAGGGACCACAAAAGGATTCCATGTCAAAAAAGCAGGAAATGCGACGGTCGCTTTGGTGGGATTCCCGAGCGTCGGTAAATCAACATTATTGAATCAGCTAACCGGTGCGAAGTCCGCGACCGCTGCGTACCATTTCACAACGCTTGACGTTATTCCGGGGGTGCTTGAATATAAGCACGCAAAAATTCAGATCCTTGATATGCCCGGGCTGATAAAAGGGGCGTCAAAGGGCAAAGGACGCGGTCGTGAAGTGATCGCCGCCGCAAGGTCGGCCGATGTGATATTGTTCGTCGCGGATGTGTTCAACCCTGATCTCTCTGTGCTCAACAATGAGCTCTGGGCTGCGGCGATACGCATCAACCAAAAGGCTCCGGATGTTGTCATCACATCATCGGACCACGGCGGAATAAATATAAAACCGACGGTGAAACTAACGAAGATAGACGAGCAGATCGCTGCCGACATGGTAGCGGCGTACGGCCATATCAACGCAACGGTAGTGATACGCGACGATATCGATGTCGAACAATTACTGGACGTCCTTGCCGGCAACCGCGTTTACATTGATGCGATAATAGCTGTGAACAAGATCGATCTCGTATCTCCTGATAAATTGGGCGCAGTTTATGAAAAACTTCCAGATCTGAAGAAGGTGCCCGTATCCGCCGTTACTGGATATGGAATAGAGGAATTGAAAGAGGCGCTGTTCGAAACGATAGGGATGATACGCATCTTCCTGAAACCGCAGGGACAGGATGCCGATATGGACGTCCCTCTTATCGTGAAGCATGACAGCTCCATCGGTGACGTTTGTGATAATATTCACAGAACATTCCGTCCGAACTTCAGGTATGCGATGGTCTGGGGCAGCAGCGCGAAATTTCCCGGACAGACGGTAGGTATAGATCACGTGGTCAGGGACGGGGATGTCGTTACGATAATCGTTCGCAGATAAGCCTTTTCAAAAAATATCATTTGCTCTCGGCTGTGAACGGGGTCCTGCATGACCGGTTTCCTACGGATCATGCGCGCTTGCGTGATGCGACGATGTCCCTTGCGATCTCAATGACATCGCCGATGATGGCGCTTGCCGTGGCCCTGCCGCCTGCCCCTTGTCCGTGGAATGTGACGTCGCCGACAAAATTGCCGCGGACGACGATCGCATTGTACACGCCGTCGACTGTAGCTAACGGATTGTTCAGCGGTACGCGTTCCGGTGCAACGGAACATTTGACCTTACCGTCGGCCATCTTTGCCCGTCCGATCAGTTTGATCGCGCATCCGTCGGCTTTCGCTTTTTTTATGTCCTCCGCCGTGACGCCGGAAATTCCTTTTGCATTCGTATCTTCGGGATCTGCCATTTTTCCGAATGCCGTCCACGCGAGTATGTTCATCTTTCTGATGGGGTCGTGACCTTCGATATCGTCGGTTGGGTTTTTCTCAGCATAGCCTTTGGCCTGCGCTTCCTTGAGCGCATCTTCGAATGATATCCCTTCGTCACGCATCTTCGTGAGAATGTAATTCGTGGTTCCGTTAACAATGCCGAATATCTCTTCTATCTCATTCGCAGCAAGACATTGTTTTAACGGACGGATGATAGGTACGCCGCCTCCTACGCTTGCTTCGAAAAGATAGACCGCATTGTTCTTCTTTGCTATCTCTGCTAATTCCAGGCCGTGCGTTGATACCAGTTCTTTATTGCTCGTTACAACGTTCTTGCCGCCGGCAAGTGCCCTTTTTGTAAAATCATATGCAAATCGTGTCCCTCCGATCGTTTCGATGACTATCGAGATCGACGGGTCGTTCATCACATCGTCGAAGTTCTTTGTGAACAAAGACCACGCTGGATGTTTGCTGAAGTCAAGTATGTCCACTATTTTTTTAACTTTGACGGAGTCGCCGACCTTCTTCTCTATCAGTCCAGCATTCTGGACCGTAAGATCATATGAGCCTGAACCGACGATGCCGAACCCGAGTATCGCGATGTTTATCATTGTGCCCCTCTTCAATTTTTTCTGCTTACTATAGCTTGTTTGCCGCCCCTATACGTATTATTAATATTTATCCTCACCCATTCCCGCAGTACATTTTGACCTTATTTTACCGGACAGAAGGTCCTTCGGCACCGTCTTCCGTACGGACGGTCATGCCTGGTTACAGAAATGAGATCTTGTATAGCCAGACATGAAATAATTAACACTGTATTTAACGGTGTGATTAACAATGACAACATATTACTGCGATCGTATTGAAAAGGAAAAAGGTACGTACGGAAGAGGTTCCTGTCATCTTTCC
>JAIRJQ010000078.1 GCA_031260545.1 Methanomassiliicoccaceae archaeon
TTTGATTCTGCTGTTTTTATTTAATACGAAGATATTACAGTTAGTATAACCAACTCCGGCTTTTAACATTTTCTTGGGTTCTGTGCACGGTTCCGTATGTCGGTTATCTATATGCGTTATCCGTTATCGGATGCATATGATGATGATCGCACGCAACACCGAATACGAAGATATTCTGAATGCGGTGAAAGGACGGAAGGTCACCGTCTGGTCATGCAATACTTGTGCAAAGTTATGCAACGGCGTCGGAGGAAATCAGGCAGCCGATAAACTCGCAGATAAATTAAGAGCGGACGGTGTCAATGTTGTTTCCTCAACATCCGTATCGGCCGCATGTTTAATGTCAAAAGTAACTCCAAGGACGGCGGATATCGCAGATCTGACGGACGTTGTGATATCGCTGACATGTGATATCGGCGTCATATGTGCGGCGAACGCATTCAAAAAAGATGTTCTGGCACCCTTAACAACGTTGGGTACCGGGTACGTTAACGATGACGGTTCCCTAATCGTAACACACTGTGAGGACGCACAGGTGCCCGCAACGTTAAACGATGTTGCCAAAGAGAAAGGAATGTCATCAACTCCTTTGGTGTAGTTGTTTTTATAAGATTATAAGGGCGCATACGTTCCTTTTAAACATTAAGTAATTTATAGATGAAAGCAATAATGACGGTTCAACGTTAGGGGTTTATGATAAAATGATAGACATACTGAACACAGAAACTCTACTGTTCATGATCCCTGTCGCAGCCGTAATAGCTATGGTATTTGCTCTGTATTTCTACAGGGACATTTTCTCGAAAGACACTGGAACTCCTGAGATGCAGAAGATATCCAATGCCATAAGAGAAGGTGCCATGGCATATTTGGCACGTCAATACAAGACGATCGGAATTATCAGCGTAATACTGGCGGCCATTCTCGGTATCGCGGGTGCGTTAGAAGCATTCGGTGATTCTGATAAATGGACCATCGCCTTAGCGTTCCTTATCGGTGCAGGATTTTCGATCCTGTCAGGTTACATCGGTATGTACATATCGGTCAACGCGAACATAAGGACCGCAAGCGCTGCACGCAGGTCGCTGGGTGAGGCATTCAGATGCTCATTCCGCGGCGGTGCGATCTCTGGTATTGCCGTAGCAACGCTCAGCCTATTGGGTGTTTTCACACTCGTAGTGTTATTTGATGCGTTCTTCGGCGGGAACATGACGTTCACACTTGAGACCATCATAGGTTATGCATTCGGTGCATCATTCGCTGCACTGTTCGCACAGCTTGGTGGCGGTATTTACACAAAAGCAGCGGATGTCGGTGCCGACCTTGTAGGCAAGGTTGAGGCCGGTATCCCCGAGGATGACCCGAGGAACCCGGCTGTTATCGCAGATCTCGTCGGAGACAATGTCGGTGACTGCGCAGGCCGCGGTGCGGACATCTTCGAATCCACAGCAGCGGAGATAATCGGTGCAATGGTCATCGGTCTTGCCGTTACCAAACTCGCACCGTCGATGGGCCAGGAATGGTTATTCTTCCCGCTCGTTCTGATAGCGTTCGGTCTGATCGCTTCGCTCGTCGGTATCTTCGTGGTACGCATGAAGAACGATGAGACGGATCTTTACAGAACATTGAATCTCGGATATTATGTGACGGCGATATTGATCGTTGCATCGTTAGTGTTCCTTACATGGTACATGCTTCCGGAAGACACATGGTATTACTTCTTAGGATGCGGTCTTATCGGTATCGGATTGGGTATAGCGATCATATACATCACGCAGTACTACACAGCGGGATCGCACAGGCCCGTCAAACAGATAGCGAAAGCATCTGAGACCGGACCGGCAACGAACGTCATCGAAGGTATCGCGATGGGTCTTGAGACAACTGTCATGCCGGTCATCGCAATAATATTGGCGATAATCGGTACATACGTTCTCGGATCCATGGCAGGCGTCGGCCCCCAGGAAGAGTTCATGTTCGGTATCTACGGTACTGCGGTCGGTACGATCGCAATGCTCGCGTCATCGGCGTTCATCCTTGCAGAGGACACGTTCGGTCCGATCACGGACAACGCAGGCGGTATCGCAGAGATGAGCAACCAGCCGAAAGAGGTCCGTAACAGAACTGACAAGTTAGATTCCGCAGGCAACACCACAAAAGCATTGACAAAAGGATATGCAATGGGTTCAGCTGCACTTGCGGCGTTCCTGCTGTTCGCTGCGTACTTCGAGATCGTTGCGATAAAGCAGTCCCAAAAAACAGGAGTCGATGTTTCGCTCTATGATATATTCATAGGACACGGCGTCAACATCGGTAACCCCGTGATATTCGTTGGCGCGTTACTCGGAGGAATGTTAGTGTTCTTCTTCGCAGCTCTCGCGATAAGGGCTGTCGGGACCGCAGCAGGCGCAATGATCGAGAACGTACGAACACAATTCAGGAACAACCCGGGCATCATGGAAGGAACGTCCGAGCCGGACTATGCGCAGTGTGTTGATATCGCGACCCGCGGCGCATTGAAGGCGATGGTGCTTCCCGCACTCCTGCCGATACTCGTTCCGGTGACGTTCGGTCTGTTGTACAGATTCGCGTTCCCGGAACATGCTCCGTATGCGGTCGGTGCGCTGATCATGGTCGGTACCATTGTCGGTATATTGATGGCGAACTTCCTCAACAACGGAGGAGGCGCTTGGGACAACGCGAAGAAGTACATCGAGGAAGGCAACCATGGCGGTAAAGGTTCACCAACACACGCCGCGGCAGTCGTCGGTGATACGATCGGTGACCCATTCAAGGACACCGCCGGACCGTCCATACACGTGCTCGTGAAGCTGCTTGCAACGATCAGCCTTGTAACGGCGGTATTGTTCATCGCGTAAACGAAAAACATCTTTAACAGTAACAAGCCGGGTCTTCGGACCCGGCAACCTTCACTTTTTAACTCTTCACAGTGATTACTTTTATTATCGCATATCACTTTTGCCAATACAACATGAACCGCGGATCCATGCTTGACGAACTCAGCAACAAGGAACGCTGGAACGAGTTCTTAGAGCACAGAAGGACAAAAAGCCATCTGCCGCAGCAGGTCATCAAAGAAATTGAGGACTTTATCGTCAGTGAAAGATATCTGCCGATATCATCAGAGATCTCCGGCGGAACATACGAGTTCTCAATACCGAGAAAAAGGCAGATCAATAAGACTAAAGTAGGCAAGAAAAGAGATGTGTACACGTACACCAAAGACGAAACGATAATTCTGAAAATGTTATCGCATCTGCTGCACAGCTACGATCATCTGTTCTCTCCCAATCTCTATTCATTCCGATCAAGTCAAGGTGTAAAAAAAGCGTTGTATGATCTCAGACACACGAAGAACATCAGCAGCATGTACGGATACAAAGTTGACATCAAGAATTATTTCAATTCCGTTGACGTCAAAATACTTTTGCAAAAGCTGCATCCGGAGCTTATCGATGACAAAAGGTTATATGATCTCTTCTACGAGATATTATCAAACCCGTTCGTCACATTCCGTGATGAAATTATAAAAGAACAGAAAGGAATAATGGCCGGAGTTCCGTTATCGGCGTTCCTCGCGAACTTCTATCTGAAGGATCTGGATCATTACTTTTTTACGAAAGGGATAACATATCTCAGGTACGCTGACGACATCATCATCTTCTCAGAGGACGAGAAAGAATTGAACATGCATAAAGAGAAGATATGTTCATTCCTCGAGGAGAACGGTCTGTCGGTGAACACGAACAAAGAGTTCTTTTTCGAACCCGGCGAAAAATTCGAATTCTTAGGTTTTTCAATCGAGAACGGAGTTATCGATCTCTCGGAGAACACAATAAGAAAGATCAAGGGCAAGATAAAGAGGGCATCGCGAAGCATAAGGCGCTGGGCAATAAAGAAGGACGTCTCAGGCGACCCCGTGTTAAAGACGATGATCAGAAAATTCGACATAAAGTTCTTCGGAAAAGGGGAAACAGAACTTTCATGGAAGTATTGGTTCTTCCCGACGATAAACACCGACGCCGGATTGAAGGAGGTAGACGGATACATGCAGGAACGGTTGCGTTATGCTGTAACGGGAAGATACAGCAAGAAGAATTTTATCGACGTTCCATACGAACGTCTGAAGGAATGCGGATACAGATCGTTAGTGACCGAGTTCTATGCGGGAAGGAAATAAATACGTCACACTGCGTATCTATAAGGCGTAAGGAAGATGCTGAAAGCGCCTGCGGAGGACGAAGCACACCGCATCAACGGCCTTGCGGGCGGCCGCGGTATGTACGGTCTTGTCGTATGGGGTAAACCCCATCTTAATTGATTCTTCCTTACACATCTTCCTTTTCAGCCTCATCAAATCTGTTAGACGGTGTATGTATCGATGATCCGATAACCGGACGGCATATATCCGATATTGGCGCTGTTCAGCCAATTTGTCCCTACAATTGCCGTTGCCTCACAGTAATAATAATTCAGTCCGCTCACCGTTGTGTACGACGGACCTCCGCCCGGTACATTGACCAGAGCAACACCGAGCGCCATATGGGCTCCGACGAACTTCCCGTTCTCATAACAATAGATGTAGTGCAGAACAACTTTGTATCCCAACGCTTTAAGCAAACTTGCATACAGGAAGGCATGATCTTCGCAATCTCCTTTACCCTCCCAGAGCGTCTCTGCAGGCAATTTCCAATAGTCTGCCACACCCTTGCCGGCACTGTCATACTCGTAAGGTATGCTTTGAACGAACTTCAGTATAAAATTTGCAAGAGCAAGATCATTCATTCCGGTGTCGGTGCTCTTAAGGCTCAGGGCCAGCGATCTGATCATGGGATCATTGTAAGTAACATAACTGCCGATCGTGCTGTATCCGTTATTCCTTGGCAGCGGAGAGGACAGCGCATTATAATACCAGGCAAAGGACAGCTGAGGGTCCCAGGTCACACTTTTATTGTTCAGGATGCCGAAGATAGACCAGCCTCCCTGCGAATATTTCCACGAAAAATGTTTAGGGACGGTCTCATCGACCACCTTTACAGATTTACTCGTAGCTGTTTGTCCGTCTGAATATACTACTGTCTGAGAGACAGACAGCGCTCTTCCTTTTGTTACGGTCAGCGATACAGATCCGTCAAGGCCTTGGTATGTTGCTTTGTTCAGTAGTTTCTCCTTGGTCAGCACATCCTCAATAAGCCATGTTCTTTGGACCACCTCAACATTATATGTTGACGTGGCCGTGATAGACGCAGGAGATCTGGCATTTGTCGGTGTAATAGTGAAAGATGCATCATGTTTTATTGAATATCGGGCCTCTAACGAAACGTTCCCTTTGACGGTAAATGTATATGTCTCCGACCTGGACATCAATTTATCTCCGTTGAACCAACCGTCAAAGTCGTATCCGGCAGCCCTCGGATATACTGAACAGGTGAAGGCGTCCCCGTTTGCGATCTGACCGCCGTAGGAAGAAAGCGTCCCGGCGCTGGTATTATCGATCGAAAGGTCCACGGTGTATGTTCGTGCACGGCCATCATAGAATATTTTGTTATCAGCGTCCATTTGAGAGAGGGCAAATACCCCGGCCCCGATCGCCAATACCAATATGGCAGCCATTATCGCAACGTTTTTGCCGTTCAATTTAAAACCTCTCTCCGTTTAGATATGAAGTATATAATATATATTACAAACCCGTCGCTTTTTAGGACGAGGGCACAGGCGCTACGATCATTGGTGAAAACGTGGTGAATTGATAGTGCCGGCTTCTGCGTTGTTAAATAAAAAAATCGGTAAATACTTTCCTGCTATTCTTTATTAAGGCAACTTTAAATAAGAGTGCAATAATCGGTAGACATTCGAGAGGTCCATTATGTACATATTGACACAGTCTGAGAAAGTGGTGCGTATCCCGCCCGCAGACCTGAAAGAGGATATAGAGGCGGTCATCGGAAACCTGACGAAAGAGATGTACGAAGGTAAATTCGGTGAGGGCAAGATGATGACCGTTCTTATCAGTAACGTGGAGACCGTAGGTCCCGGGCGTATCGTGCACGGTGACGGCGCTGTATACCAGACGGTCAAATACGATCAGCTTGCATTCAAACTCAAAGATAATGAGATAGTAGAGGGGTTCGTATGCGAGGTCGTGAAGTTCGGCGCTTTCATAAGACTCGGGCCGCTTGACGGACTCCTTCACATAAGTCAAGTTATGGACGACCGCGTTGACATCGACTCGGACAATCAGAGGCTCATAGGAAAGGATTCCGGGCGAACTCTCGGCATCGGCGACAAAGTAAGAGCGAGGGTCGTCAGCATAGACATCAACGAAAAGAATCCCGAGGACAGCAAGGTCGGACTGACAATGCGTCAGCCGGGCCTCGGAAAACTTGAATGGATGGAAGAGGATCAAAAGAAGAAGGTGGAAACGAAATGAGAGCCTGTAAACAGTGCAGTTTCATATCACCGGATGACGTCTGCCCGAGATGCGGCAGCGCCACATCCAAAGAATGGCAAGGGTACCTTGTGGTCATAGACCACGAGAAATCCGACATAGCGAAGAAGATGAGCATAACTTCCAATGGGAAGTATGCTTTGAGAGTACGTTAATATGGTCGACCTCCGAAGGTCAAGAATGATCCCCGAGAACAAACGGGAATTATTCAAAGAGCCTTTCGGAACGCTGATCAAAGAAAACGATTTAAAGAGCATAGGAAAAGGAAAACTGATAACCGTCGGCGATGTGGTGTCGCTTACGGTTAATAGGAACGGCATCGTGCCAGACATCTCCGTCTACGACGGAATGACGGAAAGGCACGAGATGATCGATTTCGCATCCTACGTCGAGGACATGGGATGGAATCCGGTCAGTGTTACGAATCCGGCGGGAACTATAACCGCAGATCTCGTCAACGCAATAAAAAACGCTTTATCCGGATCGGAAAAGATCGTGATCCGTGTCATCGGAGAAGAGGACCTGGCCACATTGCCTTGCATCCTTCTCTCTCCGGAAGGGACGAACGTGATCTACGGCTGGCCCGGGAAGGGGATGATGCTGATCACCACAGACAAGCACATCAAAAGGAAAACGGAAGAACTCTTTGAACAAACGGAGGAGTTTCAATGAAAATGGAAATAACAGAGAA
Organism: Methanomassiliicoccaceae archaeon; assembly: GCA_031260545.1. Taxonomy (GTDB): domain Archaea; phylum Thermoplasmatota; class Thermoplasmata; order Methanomassiliicoccales; family Methanomethylophilaceae; genus Methanomicula. The sequence goes on from JAIRJQ010000078.1 coordinate 7,161, forward strand.
GAAGGAAAATCTGCTGCAGGAAAGGACAGAGGTACGTTTCACAGTGGATCACACGGGAGAAGCGACACCAACGAGAAAAGCGATCATTGATTCGATATCGAAAACAATGAGCGCAAAGAAGGGAACGGTTGTCATAAACAACATCGACACGCAGTATGGCCGCGGAATATCAAAAGGTTACGCGAAAATATACAGATCTGAGGAGTCGGCGCTCAAATTCGAAAGAGAATATCTTCTGAAGAGGAGCGGCATAGGCATAAAGGCCGAAGAGAAACCCAAGGGGGGACAGTGACATGGCAGGTAAACCAGCTCCGAAGAAGAAAGACGCACCCGGCGGCAAGAAAGGAGCCCCGGTCAAAAAATCGGTGTCGAAGAAAGATGCATACGAGGTCAGCGGTACCAAGGTCGTCCGGAAGAAGCCGGTATGCCCGAAATGCGGACCCGGCGTGTTCATGGCGACCCATGCTAACCGTGTGGCATGCGGCAAATGCGGCTACACCGAATTCAAAAAGTAAACAGGTGCTTACGCACCATATCTTACCATTTTAAAATACGGGCCTGTGGTGTAGCCTGGATATCACCGAGGCCTCCGGAGCCTCAGACTCGGGTTCGAATCCCGACAGGCCCGCTGTCTAGCCCGTTATTTTCTAAAATACATCTGATTCTTGCTTCTGGGTTTGTCCGGTTCCGTGAGCGACACCAGTCCGGCTTCCATCGCCGGCCTCAGGTAGTTGTTGCGGAATGCGTCGCGTGATCTGAGATCCAGACGCTCCATCAATTGTATGGCGCTTTGAGGATATTGTTCCAACACCGCCAAGAGTTCACGTACCCTCACGTTGATGTGGTTTATATGCTTCTGCGCATCGGAAACTATCGCTTCCACCGCATCGTGTATCGCTTTAAGCATGTAAATTATAAATTCGTTCGAATTCACGTTCTTTGTTGATCCTCTTATCGCATTGTAATATTCTGTTTGTCGCTCATGTATGATGCTTTCGACCGGTATCCATTCGAAGACGGGTTTCCATCTCATCAGAATTGCGGTCTGCCACAGCCTCCCCATCCTTCCGTTACCGTCACGGAACGGATGGATGAACTCGAATTCATAATGAAAAACACTGGAACAGATGAGAGGATGTGTCTTTGTTGTTTTGATCCATTCGAACAGGTCGTTCATGAGACCTGATAAATGGATCGGTTCCGGAGCGGAGTGAACTTTTTGTCCGTCGCTCGTGAAGACGCCGGCGCTGACAGTGCGGAGCCTGCCGCTCTCTTCGATAAGACCGTTCATCATTATCTTATGCGTGCGCAGCATGTCCTTCATGCTGAATGCGTCTATGTTCTCCAATTCTTTGTATGCGGCATGCGCATTCTTTACCTCTAGTATCTCGTCCGGGGGGCCAAGGACACGTTTTCCGTCTATGATGTCCGACACTTGCTCTATCGTCAATGTATTATTCTCTATCGCAAGCGATGAGTGGATCGTTTTTATACGGCCCGCTCTGCGCAGCCGAGGGAACTTATCCAAGTTCTCAAGACCCTTTATGCGGCCCAAAAGCTCGGATGTCTCTGAGACCGTCTGCATCATCTCATCGGTCAGACCGAACGGCGGAATGTATCCCATCTTCTATTGTCCCCATACTGTGTGCTATGAGTGTAAAATCATTTTTATTTAAATATCTTACCTATTATCATACACTGTATCTTGCGCATTTTTAATAAGTAACATAAGTTCGATCGTTTAAATGCCGGAATTGTTCGAATACTTGTACCTCCGAAACGTTTCTGATCATTAGATCTTGACCATTTGAATATCATACTTATTATCATACACGATATCTTGCACATTTTCCGATGCAAGATAGGTCGTGGCCCATCAAGGTTCGGATCCCTTCAGGCCCGCCAACATTCGTCAGCATTGCGTCATCATACCGATGATCCATCATATTGTTCGACGAACCGACGCTTGCCGGTGAATCTTTCTAATCTTATCTTATACACCCGAGCAAAATCCAGGGCCTTTTTGACGCTGTATCTGAAACCTTTGTAACCGGCGTGCTCACAAATGAGGTCCAGCCCTTTTATTGCCTCATCATCGTATGCGATATTCGCTTCGCCGAAGCCGATAAAACTTTCGTACTCTGTCGTCAGGTTATTAAATCGAGGCACTTTGATAAATCTGTGAAATATGCTCGCTTCTACGCAAACATAATTGTCCTTTGCTATGAGGTCGTGCTTCAGACCCTCTTTCGCTCCGTGAATGTATATTGTTATTTTTTCGTCCGCAGCCTCAAAACCGAAAGAAAGCGGTACGACATAAGGATATTCCTCTCCGTTCATTCCTAATCGTATCGTATTGCAACGATCCAATATGTCAACTATCTCGTTAAAATCTTTTATCTCTCTGTCTGCGCGGCGCATATAATCCTCGTTCCTTTTAGCTAATTAATATTTTTATAATACTACTAATATGAAACGAAAATCCAGTATTAAGATGTAACCTCGTTATCATCGCCGAATATGCAAACTTTTTTCAATTTTTCTCTAAGAGATCGATGGATCTGATCATAACATCCTCAAATCCGTTCTTACCATATTCAAAGTAAATGCCCGGCCCAATCGTCAACTGAAAGCGAATGCTGATGCATGAATGTTCCTAACGTATTTTTCACAACGAGGCCGTCCTTGCCATTTCCTATCCCTATACCTCTGGAAAGATCGTATCCCGTTCTGTGTCCGCATTTTACTGTAAGGTCATAATGATGGAACTCATGCGCCCGTGACGTGATCCCGCTGAAGAACGGATTGTCAGCGGACCCGTGAGCTATCACATATGACGGCCCGTGCCTCTTTCCGGTGATCTCAGCTTTCGCATTGAGCACACCGGACATCTTGTACTGCCGTCCAGATATGGTGATGCGATCACATAGTGCCAGCATACCGCCGGACTCCCCTATTACCGCCTTTCCTTCATAGGATGCATTCTTTATTCCTTCCATGAAATCTCTGTTCCCGCTAAGGCGGTCCGCATACAATTCGGGGTACCCTCCTCCCAAATAATATATATCTGCGTCAGGCAGCATATCGCCGTCCGCGGGCCTGAATGTTGTAACATCTATCCCGGATGCGATCATGCACTCCAAGTTCTCACGGTAATAGAAACAGAACGCGCCGTCCATTGCAACAGCAGCCTTCACTCCCTGCCGGCCGCGTTCCGCATACGGGGATGAGGACGGCATATCGGGAACATCGGACATAACATCCATTATGAGATCCAGGTCAAGGTCTCCGGTCATATCGTTCATTTTTCGTATATCTTCGTCTTTCGGATCAATAAGACCTTTTGCTGTTCCGTTGACGGTATTGGAAAGGTCCCTGCGTACCATTCCGAGGACCCTGACGTCAGAATACCTTTTCATGGCATCCGTCAGTTTACGATGATGCTGTTCATTCGAAACGTTATTCATTATTACGCCGGCGATCCTCAGATCTTTATCGAACGACATGAAACCGTTCACTATCGCTGCTGCGCTGCGTGTCAGCGATCTTGCGTTGACCACAAGTATCACCGGCAGACCAAGCATCTTCGCTATCTCGGCGGTCGATCCAATATCGTTTATTCCCGAGGATCCTTCGAAAAGTCCGCGTACTCCCTCGACGATGCATATGTCCGCATCTTTGGAAGAATACCCCACCATATTCTTTATCGTACGAGTGGACATCACGAATGAGTCTAAATTTCTCGACGGCCTTCCGGTGGCCGCCGTGTGATACATCGGGTCTATGAAATCCGGACCCACTTTGTACCCCTGTATGTTATATTTTCCGGAGAGCCGGGACATAAGACCGGTAGTGATCGCGGTCTTTCCGGTGCCGCTTCCCGTCCCCGAGATGACGACGCCTTTCATCTGCACTCCTCCGTCAGTTCCCTTATCGTGTTGCCCGTTTCAGACTCAATGATGCGCCGGGTGCTCATGACCATCGAATGTGATGATATCTCTCCGACCGCAAGACCGCAGCCATCCTCCAGATAGTGGGCCAGCTGTCTCGGCTGATCAGTGATCAGAACATCGTTTACAGAATATCCGGGGTATGCGTGCGGTATGCCTGTCAATACAAGAAGGTCCGGAGCGTGATCATTAACAGCGGCCCTCATACGTTCTCCCACGACCGCATACTCATCCAATCCGCCTATCACGCGGTCGATGTTCACATTTTTGGATGAGAGCTCATTCATTATGTCGTTAGCATATCCCCTTATCCTCGGAAGCCCCAGTTCCAGATCGAGATTGGCCGCGAAGAATATCTCGCCTCCGAGCACCGTTTTTGCATGGTATACCGCCAGGAACACATCCGCGAACCGGTATGCCAATTCTTTTTTGGCCATCATGACCACGGCCACTTTCTTATCATCGCGCAGCGCATCGACTATGGTTCTGGCGACCTTCATCTTCGTCGGCCCTCTTATCGGGGAAAGATACTCCCTTTTGGCCATGCCTCTGTTCCTTTCCATCTCCGTTGCTGCGCGCATCAGCATTATCTGACGTTCTGCCTCCGTCTTCGACAGCAGACCGGCACCGCACCCCGCCCGCACGGCAGCGGCGGCGCCTGCTGTGTTATCTCCCATGCACCCGTGGCAGTCCACTGAAAATACGTTACATCCGATGTCAGCACGTTTTATTGCCGTTCCTATATCTTCACCAATTATCATGCTGGCGCATGTTCCCACGACCGCTACCGTTCTTGGGTCAAATTTCGTTGACACCGTCCTCAGCGTTCTGACGAGCGGCTCCGATGCGCCGAATATCAGGTCATTGTCATTCATTCCTGTTGTCACTACTCTGACGCCGGCCTCCTCAAGCATCCTCGATGCCATGAAGCCGCATCCGGAAGGTCCGTGCATCACAATGACGTCGACCTCCATATCTCTCAGCGTATACATCGCTGCGACTATGGGATTCGGGCGGGGATGGATATTATTCACTGATACCCCTCTTTCGTAAACGCTATTATCACATTCGTACCGTAGGGCGCTACGATCGGATACGTTCCGTCCTTGAAGTGTACTGTGACACCAAATTCCTTGGCCGTTCTCAGGACCTCCTCCGCATCAAGTTTCTCACAGACCTTCTTGTTCACAGGATCGACGATAACAAACGCATTGCTCAAAGCGTTCATCTCATTCAGACAGCTTAGCGTCATGCGTATCGACATCGCCGATACTCCCGGATTTCTGTCCGTTATATGCCACACATTATCGGAGAACGAAAGCTCGCCCCTGCCGGGAACGCCTTTGAATGTTCCGAGAGCATATACAAGATCGTCCGCACATATTTTCATGGACCTGCACACTTCGATCGCGAGATCCATTGACCGTATGTACTGAATGGAAAGATACCCTCCATCCAATACAGCACGGCGCGGGCCGTCATAATCGAAGGTTATATGAAGCGGCGTTCCGAGTCCCGGTTCGTTCTCTATTTGTATGTTCTTGCCGTACGTCACGAAAGATCCCGTTGGTCTTTTCCATATTCCGATCTCATCCTCATGCACAATATTTATCCCGCCGGTCAGCACTTCGGCCTTTGCTTCGGATGCTTTTTTCGTATTATTTGCGATGCCGTAATCTTCCGTTAGATTTGTTATCACGGCGATGTCGGCACTGCCGCTGCCGCCCAAGGACACTTCCGTTATCATGCAATCATAATATCCTCCCGGAAGTCTGAGCAGCGATGTAGGGGCGATGCTCATCTTCCTCTCTATCATATGCTCTCCGTTCACCCACGGTCCTTGTCCTCTGGATGTATGCAAAAAAATGCTCATACCGGAATGCGACAGAATGTGAGCTAAAAGATAGCATAAACTTGTCTTTCCTTTCGCTCCGGTGACCTCTATCCTAAAACGATCATCGCAGATCAGCTCCTTCACCGCTTGGCTGAATGTGATCCTGTAACTGTAATCTACATGATCCAAAAACGAATCAGGACAGTGTGCAGGCATCATCACAAGGTCGTATGTTCCCGCAGCATCATGAGGGACATGCACGCCCATGTCGGTCAGTTCCAGCATCCTTTCTTCAGGTGCCAGATGGTAAATATCTGCGCATGAGACCCTGTGTCCGTTATAGGTGCATTCTTCCGCAAGTATGTCTCCTCCGTGGGTCATGTCGAGTATGAGGATATTCACGCCATCCCCTCATCTGTATGAATTCACATTCGCGGCTATGACCTCTGTGAGGCGGGGGTCCTGCCCTATCGGTAATGCATATTTCACATCTATCTTCGATCCTTTGTGATCGAATGCCCCTTCGAAGGTCCCGTCCTTAAGTCTTATCTTGGAGGGTATATCATTCTTTAAGTGATCGCCCAGCGATATGAACAGAGGGAGCACAATGATCTCATTGATCCCCTTTTCTGCCATGTCCTCAAGAACAGAACCTATATCCGGATCGTTGAATTCATTGAACGCATAATATACGTCGTCATGGCCCATTTGAGAAAGGCGTTTGGCGTTCAGGATGACCGTGTCCTTGTTGTACGGTAATCTTGAACCGTGGCCTACCACCATCACACCTGTTCGTCCTTTGCCGCTGTCCAGTTCCCGTACCCTTTCATGCAGTATCCTTGCCAATAACGGGTTATCGCCGAACGGCCCTCCGAAGTGCATCATGATCTTTTTACCGTTGACCTCTATCTCCGCATCCTTTTCATTTTCTTTCAGCCTCAGCTTCGGAGGTATGTCCCTAGTGATATGCAGACCCGAAGCAATAAAGAACGGGATCGCGGCGATCTCCTCGATGCCGTCCTCTGCCATTCTGATCAAGGTCTCTTCAATGAACGGATGTGAGGTCTCATTGAACCCGATGTGAACGTTCTTGAACCCCATCGCCGTAAGCCGGTCGGCCTGGAGTTCCATTATCTTTTTATTATATTCATATCTCGACCCGTGACCGATTATCATTATTCCTTTCTTTTTCATTTTATCATCCCTTTCATTTAAACATCTGAATATCACGGCACGTCATCCTCAGTCCGCCGTCCGTTTCACCGGAAGATGAGATCAGCGTCTCCGCAAGAGCCCTGTATGCTTCCGTCTGCGATGATCCGGGTTCGCCCTCGACCACCGTCATTCCCATCTTCTCGCATCTCTGCACCGCAGCGCTGCGTTCTATTATTGCGATAACTTCTGTCATCATCTCTGCGGCCGCTTTTTTTACTGTTTCGTTCTCATCGTCAACGTTGCGGGAGTTCTGTATCAGACCGCCGAGCCTTGCGTACCCGTCCTCAGAAAAAGATCTGACCGCGTATGATATGTTGGAGGCGGCATACAGGGACATCATTTCTCCTGATGTAACAACGAACACGTCCTGCGCATAACCGTTACGTATGGGCATGGCGAACCCTCCGCATACCACGTCCCCGAGAACATCGTATATCACCACATCCGGACGAAACTCGTCCACAGCGTTCAATTCCTCCAGTTTCTCGAATGCTGCGATTATGCCTCTGCCTGCACACCCGGTCCCAGGTCTCGGACCGCCGCATTCTATGCACAGAACGCCGTTGTATCCCTCTTTGACGATATCGCTCAGCTTCGCAGAACCGTTGTCGCGGACCGCGTCAAGAACGGTAGGTACCCTCTCTCCGCTCAGGAGCATTCTCGTGGAATCCGATTTGGGATCGCATCCTATCTGCATAACTTTCAACCCCATATCGGCCATGGCCGCCGAAACATTCGAAGCGGTCGTTGATTTTCCGATGCCTCCTTTGCCGTACACAGCAATTCTACGCATACTAGATGGATATGTGAACACATATTTAGTAATATTTGTTGATATAAACGTGTTACTAATATATAAGTACGGCATTACTGTGAATGAAAAAGATAAAAACATGGCAGGAGTACTGAATATTATGAACAAAAAAATATGGGAAAAGTGTGCGGAATTCCATGGACACAAATGTCCGGGACTGGCGTTCGGATACCGCGCCGCGGAGACGGCGATCGATATCCTCGGATTGGGAAGATCGGACGATGAAGAAGTGGTCTGCATATCGGAAACTGATGCATGTTCCGTGGATGCCATACAATGCATGCTTTCCTGCACTGCGGGGAAAGGCAATCTTTTGATAAAGATGACAGGCAAGAACGCATATTCGTTCTTTGACCGCAGAAGCGGAAAGAGCATCAGGATACTTACGAAAAGATTTGAAAAGCCGGCCGGGAATGAACGTAATGACTTCATGGAATTCATACTGAACGCTCCGTCAGAGTCGCTCTTCATTATCGGAGATGTTAAACACGCACTTCCGGAGAAGGCCAAGATATACGACAGTGCAGTGTGCAGCGAATGCGGGGAACCGTTCCGTTCCGATCTGGCAACGGTCCGCGAAGGATGCATACTATGCATCGACTGTTCGCGCTCATGATTCAGTAATATTTTATTGAATAGTTGAGTATATCAAGTAACACGAAACATAAGAAAAGTATTAATAGATTTTTACAACTTTACTGGCAATGAAAAAGAACACTGCGATATTCATTGCTGCCGTCGCTGCGATAGCGATAGCGGCAGGCGGATGGGGATTCCTGATGCTGCCGTCCGATAACATACACAATGATGACACCGACGGCGCAGGAAGGCCGCTCGCTATGCCGAAAGACCTCAGCAAAGGCATTGTTACAATAGGAGGTGCCGATCCGTTGAGACTCGTCTCATATTTCAACATGAATGACCGCGTTATCCAAGTGGACAACGGTGATGTGAACGATCCGAAGAACGGGAGAGCATATTCATACGCGTACGACTATACGGGACTCCCGCATCACGGCGACAATGTTCTCAGCAATGCGGATGTTGAAAGAATAGGAGAACTCAACCCGAGCCTGGTGATCGTAGGGGCGAACGTATACAGCAATTACAAGAACAATGTGGAAGCATTGGCAAAAAGGACATCCGTTGTCGTTCTTCATAACATACCAACGGACTCGATGATATGGGACAACGAATACAAACTGAACGATACTTTCGTGAAACAGCTGGATATGCTGGGGAAAGCGCTCGGAAAGGAGGAGAGGGCCAAAGAGCTCAGGGAAGGTATGAATAAGATCCTATCGGAGATAAGGGAGCTCGTATCCGAAAGAACGGCAAAATACGGTAACACATATGTCGCCGGCGTAACATATCAGGGCTCCAATCCTCTGAACGCGACTTTTCCGACATATGCGCCTCTGATGCTTATAGGCGCAAACAATGTTGCACACTCCTCTCATTCAAACTCGCCGAAAGTTTTGCTGACAACGGAACAGGTCAGTAATTTTAAGATGGACATGGTCTTGCTGGACCCGTCATCCAGTGATAAGATCAAAGTGAGCCAGGATGTCATGAAATACCTTTCCATGTACGACATTCCGATATATGTAACAATACCGATAGTATGGGACGGGACCAATTACGATTGTGTTCTGGCGTGCGCATATTACCTTTCGCATCTTCTTTACGATTCGATATCTCAGGAAGAAGCTGAAAAGAAGATCGTCGGACTTTTTGAATTCTTTTACGGAACGAATGGAACTGACGTTTTGAAAAAGATGACCGATTTCTTTATTGACAAGTCAAAACAGAACGATGTTGAACTGCCTTTGATGAAAAAAGTGAAGGTGGTCGAAATTGAAGGTAAATACTCATTCGAAGAGGTAATGTCTTGAACGGGGCAGGGAACGACACTGTAGAAAATTATATCCGTTTTTCCAGAAAAAGGAGATATTTCATTCTTGCAATGGTGATGGCAACAATAACGATCTCAGTGGTCAGCATAAGGTTGGGGAGTTCCGATATCTCTTACATCGAGATAATAAGGATACTTTTCACCGGGCATTCCGGAGGGGAGATCGGGGAATGGCATGTACATGTGGTCCGTAACCTGCGGCTTCCCATGATAATCGCAGCGATCCTCGTGGGATCGGCATTGGGCATCGCCGGGGCGGCCATGCAAAGCATACTGAGAAACCCTCTCGCGTCCCCGTTCACGCTCGGATTATCCAACGCGTCCGCATTCGGTGCGGCCGTCGGTATAATGGCGGTCACCGGCAGCACCGCCGCGCATTGGTTCACCGGTTACGGAGGCAGCATGGTCACCGTGCTCTTCGCATTCACGTTCTCGATGCTGGCGACGGCTGTAGTGATAATACTTATCAAATTCACAGATACGACGCCCGAGACAATAGTCCTAGCGGGATTGGCGATAAGCGCCATTTTCGCTGCAGCTTTGGCGTTCATGCAGTATATAGCGAATGATGTGCAGCTTTCCACGATCGTCTTTTGGCAATTCGGAAGTCTTGACAATATATCATGGAATGAGATGCTGGCACTTGGTGTTGCACTTTTCATTGCGGCAGCATATTTCCTTTTCAAGAGGTTCGATTACAACGTAATGGAATCGGGCGACGAAACCGCTGCAAGCTTAGGCGTGGACGTATCCAGGACAAGGATCGCAGGGTTGGCGATCTCCGCTATGGTGACGGCCGTGGCCGTCTCGTTCGCGGGAATAATAGGATTCGTCGGACTATTGGCGCCGCATGTCGTCAGGAGGATAATAGGCAGCGACAATCGATATCTGCTTCCGGGGTCGATGCTCGTCGGCACACTTGTACTTCTGATCGCGAACATCATCAGTCAACATGCATTCGGAGTGTTCGTTCCCATAGGGATAATCACATCCGCGGTCGGCGGGCCGATCTTCCTGTACATACTTATCAGGGGGCACAGAAATGCTTCGTGTTGACGATCTGCACTTCCTCTACGGAAAAAAGAAGATATTGGATGGCGTCTCGTTTGAAATAGAGAGCAACGAGACCATATCCATACTGGGGCCGAACGGCGTTGGCAAGACGACGCTGATCCGTTGTCTTTGCGGTGTCCACAGACCGCAGAGCGGTTCCGTTGAGATAGACGGCATCAACATATTGGACCTCAAGGGGACCGAACTTGCCAAGAAGATAGGTTATGTGCCGCAATATGCACCGAGGCCGAGAACAACGGTCTACGACACCGTATTGATGGGAAGGCGCCCGTATATAGATACGAGGATATCGCGCGCAGACATCGAGAAGGTCGGAGAGACAATAGACATGATGGGGCTGTCCTCCTTATCACTAAGTTACATAACGCGGATAAGCGGCGGAGAATTTCAAAAGGTGCAGATCGCCAGAGCGCTGGTCCAGGAGCCCAAGGTATTGGTGCTTGACGAACCGACGAATAATTTGGACGTCTCGAATCAGCATCTGACCATGCATATGATCATGGACGCCGTAAGGTCCAAAGGCGTATGCACGCTCATGACGATGCATGACATCAATCTTGCAATTCATTATTCCGACAGGCTGATGTTCTTCAAGGACGGAAAGGCAGCAGCGTGCGGGGGGCCGGAGATCATTGACGAAGAATTGATAAAAAGGATATACGGAATAGATTCGGACATCATAGAACACCACGGGGTGCCGTTCGTCGTACCGCGCGCTATCGACCTGGAACACACGCACCGATGAGAGACGACCTCTCAGAACCTGCGCGGTTTTGTTCAGCGGACCTCCGTCCGTCCGTGAATTTTTTATCTTTATCTTATACAAATTATCATGAGCCAGTATATTTTTTTTGTCATATTATTATCCATTAAAACCAGCATGTTAAAATATAAGGTATAACAATTTCAGAGCCTCTTTGCCGCAGATCATCTAGGCTTCGCCGAACCTGATAAAGCTTTTTTTCATCAGCAGCAGATCACATATGGCCTTAAGATCGATATGTGTTCAGCAGTTTTTTTTATGTTATTTTATTTATTATATATGTCACTAATATTGAAAAATACTGACCTGTCTGTCCTTCTGCAGCGGTCTTGTTCGATCGGTTATTATTTCCTTCCCTGTCGGGCGTCCCGAAAGTAAAGGGGATGTGGGGTCGTGTGCCGCCATGCGGCGGATCACTCCTTTTTGATCAGATACAGCGTAGCAATAGGAACAGCCGTGCGAGCATGTGTTGTACATACCAATATCAAAACATTCAATACAGCGGCACCCTTTCCG
>JAIRJQ010000074.1 GCA_031260545.1 Methanomassiliicoccaceae archaeon
TCGCGTTCGCGGACCCGAGCCTTGTGTTCGATTTCGCCAACATAACGAAGGAGATCGGAAGAGGCGGACTCAGGGAGTTCAAACCGGCCGGCGAGAGAACCGCTGTCATCAAAGTGTGAAACACATGAAAGTAGGCGATATCTGTAAATATCTCCCGACGTCAACGGTCGGCAAGATAACGGACGTCAGAGAAAGGGACGGAAAAGTATGGGCGCTGCTCGACTTCACGAACCTGTACTATGACGTCACGTTCCTTACGGCAGCGGACGCGAGCGAATACAGATCTGAGACCTACAAGGAACGCGAGAGGGACCGAGATCAAAAGTTGAGGTCCGTCAAAGAGTTCGAAGAGACAGCGGAGGAAGTGAACCTCGAGTCGTTCATGCCCTCCGGCGGAGGTTAAACCATTTAATTTCATTCCTTTATGCGGCGTCAGCCGCATAAGGTCCTTTCATTTTTTCATACTGTCGGTCACATTTTCAGAAATTCTTTTACGCTGTTACACCATACGCGCAAGCATGTCTATACCTTTGGAATCCCTGAAAGACCTGGAGATCATATCGTCCGATGCGTACCTGATCGGCGAGATAATCGATGTGCGTTACGATCCGTTCGAGTGGAAAGTGATCGGATTAAAGGTAAGGTCAAAGAAGCCTCATGAAAAACTTGCGATCGGCCACGGAAAAGCGGTATTCCTCATAAGACCGGATGATTTTGTGCTGAATGATGTGATGCTTCTCGGCCATCCGGTCGACGGGCTTAAGGACATGATCGTTCCCGACAACAATAACATATCTTCATTATCGGCAATGATGTCCGCCAAAGTTGTCACAAGAGATAACATTCTGGTCGGTACCGTGAACACAGTGCTGATAGACCCGGACAACTGGAAAGTGCTTTCCATAGTGGTCCGTTTAGATAAAACGGCAATAGAGGCCATGAGAATGAAGAAAGGATTGTTCGAGAAGATAAACGTCGAGATACGGTCTGACATAATATTAACGGCATCGGACATGATCCATCTCGACGAACAGATGGACGGCGTCAAAGCTAAAATGACGGTGCTGGAATGATCGGCGTAATGATGATTCCGTAATGACCCAGATCATCATGTGATGATCACATGGAGGATCACACGGAACGATCAGATAATGTCAAATGCGACCAGTATCGTTGCCAAACGGGGATTGTCTTCCAGCCCGTAATACTGTTTTATCTTCAGATCGGACGTGGGTGCCGGGCTGCATGATATCACATCACAGCATCCGTTCCCTTCGTTCAGTTCCGGGAACGCTATCGGAGGCATCACGAACTTCTCGCCGCCTTTTACGGGGATCCCAGGGAATACGATAAAACCGTCACCCATCCATACCACGTCCTCTCTCCCTTCGTACAGATGTTCAGTGTGCGGAAAAACCTCTTCGCCCATTATCTGTCCGTCATTGGACATGAGGAGGACAGTAGGCGCCGGCGGAGGCCGGAATCTGGTGTCCTTGACGATGCATATGACCTTCTCGCGCGTCAGCGCTTCATTGAATCCTTCGTTGATCACGCTTATATCAGCTGACCCTATCACTTTCGCTTCCTCTTCCCTCAGCGTATTCAATATCTCGTCGTTCAGATAGAATGCCTTGAGTACTCCTGTAAGTCCCTTGATTATATTGATCTGCACATCGTCGTCCATACGTTCCTCACTTTATGTAGTATATGAAAAATGTTTTTTTGGAATAAAATTATACGAACTTTATCGAAGCTTCTTTTTTCAATGCCATTCCGCCGGCTGCTTCGCATGCTTTTACCAGCGCGCACGGTACCGGGCACGCAGGGTGCGGTATGAACTCGCTGCATTTTGTTATAAGCTTGTTGCTTATTATCGCGGCTGATATTGCATCTATCGAATCCACATCCGTTCCGTTTATCACAACGGCAAGTTTCTTTATGTTCGGGCATCCGCTCTCAATTATCATTTTCACGGACATGTAATCATCCGAGCCGACAGCATTCACTTTTGTTATGAACCCGCATATTCCCGCATCGACCGTCATTTTGATCTCACTCATCATCCTCACTCATCCTTATCAGATTATCAGCGCCGGCCATCGCCCTTATGTCGACAACGCCGACAACGCCGACGACCTCGCCGTCCACTTCCAAAGGGGCTACTATTACTTTTATACCTTTGTATGGTCCCGATGTGGCCACGCGTCTTATTGTTACCCCCATGTCCATCGCCTCCTCCATTATCTCGCCTGTGTACGTGTTGTCGATGACGGCGCCGTTCTCAATTCTGATCCCGAGATTGTCCTTGCTTCTGGCGCATACCGGCAACCGGCCGACGAGATCATGTATCGTGAATGCCAAAGAGATGAGCTCTTTATTCGAATTTCTTTGGAACGGGATGTCCAATGCCGACCTGTTGATCTTTATCCCGCCGATCAATCGTATCGCAGCGGAGACCGCGCCCTTCTCGGCCTTGGCGGCATCCGGTGCGGTACCGATGATTATCACATCGCCGTTACCGATCCTGAACTCCTTTTTCAATGCGGCCTCCATCTGCGGCGATACCGGGTACTCGGATCCAGGAAATATTAACTTATTATTTACGCACACCAGCGTCGTTGCGCCGGTGGCGCCCGCCCTTATCGCAACGTCACGTTCCTCGCATCCGAAAGTTATCTTTTTCGAGACGCCGCGTATCTTCACTCCGCAGTTGACCGCTCCTATCGTAAGATCCCTGGTGTTCACAAGGCTGACGTCCATCTTGACCATGTCCTTGGCCCTTTTCCCCTTTTCGGAAAGAACGGCACCGGATTTTGTTACGGTGACATAACCTTCCTCGCAGAACATGTCCAATATCGTTCTCGTGCTCCCCTCTCCCAGATTCAGCGCCGCAGATAACGTCTTACGCCCGACGGGTCGTGTCTCGCTTATTATCATTAAAGCTTTCCAAATATGATAATCGGTGAATTTCGGAGTAGGTCCTCCGGACGCGATGAGGTGAGGCCGCAACATGATCATTCTGTATTTTGTCCACATTATTAAATAATATGCAAGTAAAATCAAAAAACTTCAAAAAGCAGGTAAATATCTGTTGTAAAAAACGTCAGTGGTGTTTTATAATCTCACTTCGTTCACCGTTCCATGGCACGCGATGCGGTCGACCTGCTTATTATAGATAACGTTTCCAAACAGTTCAGCGGACACACCGTCCTGAAGAACGTAAGCGCCAAATTGACCACGGGGTCATCATTAGGACTCATAGGAAAAAGTGCAGCTGGAAAGAGTGTTCTCATCAATATGCTGAGAGGTAACGTTGAATACAAACCCGACAAAGGAAAAGTGATCTACAGAGTGAATCACTGCACAAAATGCGGTAACGTGGACCTTCCGTACAAAGGCGAACCATGCACCAGGTGCAATTCCAAAACAGAAACAAAAGATGTTGATTACTGGTCGTTACCGGAAAGGGACCAGTTAAGGGATGAGATCAAAGGGCGCATCGCAATAATGATGCAGAGGACGTTCGCGCTCTTTGGTGATAAATCTGTGATAGAGAACATCTCGGAAGCGCTGCCCCCCGGGATAGAGGAACGCGCACGCACCAAACGTATCGTAGAACTGCTGGAATTCGTGAAGATGACGCACAGAACGACACACATCGCACGCGACCTTTCAGGAGGAGAGAAACAGAGGATAGTGCTTGCGAGACAATTAGCAAAGGACCCTTTATTCTTCCTTGCCGATGAACCCACCGGAACGCTGGATCCGAGAACGGCGGCGATGGTCCATGACTCGCTCCATGAACTAGTGAATTCCAAGGGAATATGCATGGTGTTCGCATCCCACTGGCCGGAAGCGATAGACAAAATGGCGGACGATGCCATATGGCTGGATGCCGGGAACGTCATCATGCACGATGAACCCAAAAAAGTGACATCGAAATTCATGGAAGAGTACAGTTTTGAAAAACGTTCATCATCAGATCTCGGCGAACCGATAATCATAGTGACGAACGCAAAAAAGTATTTTTTCTCGGTGATACGAGGAGTTGTCAAAGCGGTCGATGACGTTACGTTCGACATCAAGGAACGTGAGGTCTTTGCGCTCGCGGGAACATCCGGCGCCGGAAAGACGACAACGTCGCGCATGATCGCGGGCATGTCCCCATGTACGGGAGGCTCCGTGAAAATAAAGATAGGCGACGACCTAGTCGATATGTCGGAACAGGGCGCGGACGGTAAAGGAAGGGCGACACCGTACATTGGTTTTTTACACCAGGAGTACACACTGTATCCGTTCGATACGATCCTGCAGAATCTGACGACATGCATCGGAATGAAGATGCCTGCCGAATTAGCTAAGGTGAAAGCGATACAGACCCTGCTGAGCGTTGGTTTCTCATCAGAGAGCGTTGAGAAGATATTATATTCATATCCTGACAAACTGAGCGTCGGGGAATGCCAGAGGATCGCATTTGCGCAGGTCCTCATACAGGAGCCGAAGATAATCATGCTTGACGAGCCGACGGGAACAATGGACCCGATCACAAAAGTAACAATTGCAGAATCCGTACACCGTGCAAGGGATGAGTTCGGAGGAACATTCGTTATCGTAAGCCATGATACCGATTTTATAATGAATTGCTGTGACCGCGGAGCGTTAATGAAGAACGGCAAGGTCGTTCTCATCGGAACGCCGGCAGAGATAGTGAAAGAACTTACCGAAGAAGAAAGATCTGAGCGATAACATGAAACAGAGGATCGGAAGACACCTGAGCTTCGTCGAATGCCGCGAATCAATGGGAATGGGGGCAGGAGGCTCATTAGCGCAGAGGGCAACCATATCAGAAAGCGGAAGGGACGTCGTCGTCGTTGCAATGGGGCCGGGACGCAGGCATATAACGAAACCGGTATGCGAGATAACGTATGCGTTAAGGGAGGAAGGCATCGATACCAGCGTTCTTGTGGTGAACGCCGGCCTGGGAGTTCCCGCGGATGCTGTTGACGTTACGACGGGATCATATTTCGGTCTCGATCCCATCGAAGTTGAACGCATACAGCAGTTCAAGGTGGCATTGATACATCTGGGCAACGTCAGAGCGCACATAATCTACAAGGCCCGTTTAATTTTGAGGAACGTTGATATTCCGGCGATGGTGGTCTCGCAGTGTCCCGTAGATTTTGAGGATTTTGCGCAGATCGGTGTGAAAACGAGGGCGGTAATGCCGAAGGAAGAGGACATAGGGACCAAAGGCGAGATCCGTGAGATCGCGACCGGCATCATACGCGGGGTAACAACATCGCAGGACAAGCTTGATGAAATTGTATCAAAAATACAGTCGATGCTTCCCGACCGGGGGGTGAGATCACGAAAGTGAACGTCAACGGAAAGGACAAAGAAGTTTCCAAAGGTGCCGTACTAAAGGACGCGGTCGCCGGCGAAGATCATATTGCTGGCTCATTGATATCCATTCATTTATCCACGGACAGGATAAAAGAGGAAACGAATGACCTCAAGCTCTTAACAACAAAAGGTTCAATGGTCATACATCTCGATGACGGTGACCACGCACGCGTGTGGAAAGACTCGATCAAAAAACTGGACGGCATAGGGGCAAGGTGGATAACCCGAAAGATCACAGCGTTCGGTTCTTTCCAAACGTCACTGAAGGTAAGCCGCGAAGAGATGATGTACAGGCAGTATGATTGTTTCTTCTCACTGGGAGGATTCGATAACGATACGACGTACATGATGATAGCGTCGGAAGATCATAAATGGGCATACGGCGCCGGAAAGGGGCGCATCGGCCGCATCACAGAGGGGCGCCACATATTGTCGATGCTGAGGGAAGGCGATAAGATATTATCGATCGAACCGGTGGTATCGGAAAAAAGTTCAGAGAACGTCATTGTCACCAAAGATCTCGAGCATAAGCTGGAGGATGGCATGGTGATAGAAACTTATGTGAAGATAAGACTGAACACATCATCGCCGATGAGCTGCGAGCACATCCTGGTCACCGCCGAAAAAGGATACATGACCTTATCGGACGTATGCGGCAGTTATGCGGCATGTTCCGATAACACGGACGTTCAATTGAATAATGAGATCAATGCGGTGAGGGCCGACGGTTCCGTCACGGTAAGGGCGAACGGCGACGGAACGGGACGCATACTTTTCTACAAAGAACGAAGGCAGCTGCTGCCGGCGCACAACGATGCCGGTACGGTGGTACAGGGAAAAGGATTGATCGCACACGCCAAAAAGGATGATAAGATCACATTAATGACAGATCAAAAAAGAGTGTTATCTGTAGGATCGACCCAAGCGGAAGGTAAAAAACTGCTCGATTCGTTCAACGTGAAACAGATACGCACAGGCGATACGTCGGACGATGCGGTCATCGTCGAGCAAGAGCCGGAATGGACCATGCACGCCGTCGCCAACAATGAAGTGGAGACGTTCGGAGTTCCGAAGGACAAGATATTCAATATTGCACTGGACAGAAAAAAGGAAGGTGCCAGCGTCCATTATTTTGAGAAGGTCACAGGATTAAGCCACAAACCGATAGGAACGATGAAAGTGCATTTCGCATTCAAGGGAATGCCCATGGTCACGTTCGAAGGCGACGAGGAACGCGGGAAAACATTGTACCCCGGCGAGGAATTCAAGAAGTGTAAAAAGGGCGACATCGGAATAACAAATCAGTCAAGGCCGAACTGCGGCCTTATGGGCCTGAGACTCGAGGACAGCAAAGAATTCGGCCCGACCGGGGAGGAACCGTACGGTACGAACATCATCGGCACGTTCAAAGGCGATCTCAAAAAATTATCGGACGGGCTGAAGGAAGGGGACATCGTGTACGTTAAGGAGGAGAAGCAATGAGCGCCGAACGCGAAACGAGAATAATTCTGATATCACCGGCATCCAATATAACGCCGGACCAGCTGGTCAGAACGATACATACGATGGGAAAGAATGTTACTGTAAAAGAATCATGCTACGGCTGCGTGCTCGAAGGGAAACAGGATATCGTCCGCGGTATCATCAATGAATTAAGGGAACTTGATCCGAATGGTATTTTCACAAAAGTGAGGGCGTTCCACGCCGGAGATCCGAGACGGTGCCGCGCGCACCACGGAACAAGACCCGGTTTTGCGCAGCTGGAACAGGAGTGGGGGGACCTCTGGAAGATACAGCGCGGCCTGGAACGTGCTGATAACGGAGAAAAAGCATCAAAGAGAGAGATCCAAGAAAAATTATCGGTAGAAAAATTCAAAAAGATTTGCGAGGTAAGACAATGAAAGTTTTCATAGATCCGCCGAACAGCCTGATACTGTTCGATCTGGTGGAGAGATCGGGTCACGAACCGCTGAGCACAATGGCGGAGATACAGGAAAAGATAGAGAAAGTGGAACTGGACATGCCTCCGATGAATGTTTCCGTCGAGGATGTGATGAAGGGGCTGAAATACGCAGGCATCGAGGTACCGTCGGGAGTGCGCGGGCGTTTAGCGATATGGGGCCCGATGATCGAGGCCGCGGAAGCGGCGATAATAATGGAAGATTGTCCGTATAGTTTCGGATGCGTGGGCTGTCACAGAACAACACTGATGGTACGTTACCTGTTAAAAAAGAAGAATATACCTGTTCTTTATGTAGATTATCCGAATGACGAGGATCAGGCGAAAGATCTCGTGGTGATGATGAGGGAATTCCTGGAGGGATTAAAATGATCAAGATAGCACAGCTCTCATGCGGCACCGAATACAGCAGCGTGCAGTATGAGATAGAAAAAGCGGCAAGGAGCGTCGGCGCCACGATAGTCCACCCTGATGTCTCAGCGGCGGATATAGACAAGGCGGTAGAACGTTTCGGATTCAAACCGCAGTCGCCGCAGCTCAGGCTTATGATAGCCAGAGCGGTCCAGCTCGCAGACCGGAAATATGATGCGGATGCGATATTCATCGCAACATGCTTCAGATGCGCGGAAGGCGCACTCGTTAGGAACGAACTGAGAAGATTCGTTCAGGACAATACTAGACTACCAGTAGTCACATATTCGTTCACCGAGAGAATGAAAGCAGCGCAGCTGCTGACAAGGATGGAAGCGCTCGTCACCATCGTCACAAGAAAGGAACTTCTTGCGAGAGAGAGGCAAAGCGGAATAACCGCAGGCATCGACTCGGGCTCAAGCACAACAAAAGCGGTCATAATGATAAACAACAAGATAGCCGGAAAGGATTGGACGCCTTCCGGAGATGTTATAAAATCTGCCGAACTCGTGATGGAGAACGCATTGAACGAAGCGGGTGTGAAGCTCAAGGATATTGAGGCCATCGGTACAACGGGATACGGAAGATACAGGCTAGGGAAGCATTACAATGCTAAACTGGTACAAGAAGAATTGACAACGAACTCCAAAGGCGCCGTCTGGCTGGCCGACAGGCAGCGCGGCGAAGCAACGATACTCGACATCGGCGGAATGGACAACAAGGCGATAACGGTAAGGGACGGCGTTCCTGACAACTTCACCATGGGAGGGATATGCGCAGGCGCATCCGGACGGTTCCTGGAGATGGTGTCAAAGCGCCTTAAGATAGAGGTGACCGAACTGGGCGCATTGGCGGACAAAGGCAATTGGCGCAATGCAAAGATGAACTCATACTGTTCAGTGTTCGGAATTCAGGATCTCGTTACAACATTAGGCGACGGTAAAACATTTGAGGATGTTGCCGCAGCGGCATGTCATTCGGTCGCCGAACAGGTCTATGAACAGCAGCTTCAGGAGATCGACGTCCGCCATCCTATAATTCAGGTCGGCGGTACGTCGCTGATATCCGGCCTCGTTGCCGCGGTCGGCGAGATATTGGGATCTAAACCGATAGTTCCCGCAAACTCGCAGTACATAGGCGCCGTGGGCGGTGCGATATTGTCGTCCGGGTTCTTAGAGGGATTGTGATGGAGATAGAGGTGACCGGTGCCGATACATTCGGGAACGAAGCATACAAGAAATTGTTCGAAGGCCTTATGAGCGAGGTCGGAAAAGCAATATCGCTGGAAAAGGTGAACATAGTATTGGATCCGGCAAGACCTCTCTTCATTTTTACATTAGTGCTGCGGAGCAGACCGGAAAGCAAGAAGATATCGGATGCCGTAAGTTTACGGACAGAAGGGAAAGAGGTGCATCTTACCATAACGGATGAGAATTATGCGCCCGAGATCCTGTCAGCATTATGGAAGATGTACGGCAGGGACAATGTGGACCAGCAGACAAGATTTGATATAAAGATCGAGAACGGTGATGACGAGGCAATAGGAGAAACGGTGATCGCGTCAGGCGAGGACGCAAAACAGGAGATCATCGGGGCAATGTGGAGAGTACTCCCGGAAGGCATCAAAGCACGCTACAACATATCAGAGGACCGCACCATCACGATAGCGGCAACGGAAGAGATAATGACGCAGGAACTGAAGGACATTGCTTTTGAGGTCCACAACAAAGTGAAAGGTGACGCCAATGTATGAGGTGATGATGTACGACGGCGGAATATACCGGTCCAATGAACTTCTGGAGATGATCGAAGATGTCGGAGGCGTCGTTCTCCAGAAAACGAGAAGCGCTCAGATGTTCACCGTGACGATGTCCATTCCCGGCGAGGACAAAGAAGCGATGGAGAAAATGTGCACCGCGATAGGCGGTATGGTAAGGTCCGTACCGCTGGCGGGAACGGAGATAGCGGTCGTCGGACCGACGCTCGGGCGCCATCACATGCCGCACCCGATATGCGATATCGCCGAAGTACTGAGGCAATCAGGCGCAATAACCGTTGTGATGGGATTGGCGAGAGGAAGAGGAAAAGCGACGTCGCAGATATCCATGCAAGAGATGGACATCATCAACGAGTATGATGCGGCGGTCTTCGTCCTCGGAAATTTCAAGTCGTGCGTGGAAGCAAAAAAACACCTTTTTGAGAAAATAAAAGTTCCAGTGATACTCGTGTCCGGTCCTATGCCCGACGGCATGGAGGATTCATGCGAAGCTGTCGTCTCCGGAGTGGGAAGAAAATCGGAACGCATGAGAACACCGGACGAAAGAAAAAAACTGGAAGAGATATCGGAAAGGGTGGAAGATGTTCTCAGAACACGAAAAAGGACGATCGAGGAAGATCCGCTGTTCGTTCACCCTGCAGAGATAAAACAACTGCTGGAAGAATATGAACCAATAAAAGAGAGTCTAAGACCAGCACCAATGGTGCTGCACCTGGACGGTCTGCGGTTAAAGGTCCCGATGAAAGAGAACGCCGGCGAGATATCAGAAATGGTCGTCTACGGGCGTAAGCTCGGAGATATCGCAAGAATATCGGAATCGAGGATAGACGACAGCAGTATGATCATCCGGATCATGACGATGTCCGAGGTGAAGGACAGGGACGGTAATGCGTAAAGGCGCATACATATTGTTCCTGACATTCAGAAGGCCGTGCACAATAAATGCCGGCGCATTAGGTCCGCTGACCATAGGCGAGGGCGAATATTGTTATGTAGGCAGTGCGATGAACGGTCTAGACAGCAGGATATCAAGACACTTATCAAAACAAAAAAAGATACGCTGGCACATAGATCATTTGACTATGGCTGCCGATGGGACGGAGGCATTCATATCCACGGAAATAAAGGAATGTGAACTTGCGAGGGCAGCAGAGGACAGCGGCTGTAAGCCGGTATTCAAAGGGTTCGGATCGTCCGACTGCAGATGCGCAACACATCTTTTTCTCACGAGCACAGATTCAAAAGAAGAACTGCTGAGAGCATCCGCCGTGCTGCCGTTCTCATAGCGGTACAGCAGAGATCAGGACTCAGTGAAAGAGAATAAAAAGGTATATCGTGATTGTTGCTGTGCCCGCTCCGCGTGATCACGGCAAGGACCCTCCGGGGCAGGGAGGGGCAGCGGGCACAGCTCAACACGAACGGATGA
This sequence comes from Methanomassiliicoccaceae archaeon, assembly GCA_031260545.1. Lineage (GTDB taxonomy): Archaea > Thermoplasmatota > Thermoplasmata > Methanomassiliicoccales > Methanomethylophilaceae > Methanomicula. The sequence continues at coordinate 10,978 of JAIRJQ010000074.1, forward strand.
TCAGCGTTACCTGATAACAAGCACCATTCGTATTGATAATTGGATATCTAATATCTTAAATATATTATTTTCCCTCCGTTAGGTTCCGATACGGCGCACGCGCGCATACCGGAACAGCCGGCACGCAACGGAGAAGAGGGGAAAGGATGCATACCCGAGATTATTGTACCAAAAAACAGAGATGCGGTATACAGGTCACTAAAAACTATCAAAAGCATTAATAATTAATAACCTGTTTCCGAGACAATCGAAAAGTCACGCCTATTGAAGCGGGGGCAAATGAAAATGAAAAAATCAGACACTTTATCACGCGAAGTCACTCCGGAGATAGTAGCAAGGCTCGAGG
>JAIRJQ010000086.1 GCA_031260545.1 Methanomassiliicoccaceae archaeon
GTGCTCCCGTCTTTCCGACAATTTTGGAATTGAGGGAGGTACGCCCTCGGAAACAAAAGGCCTCGGACTTTTCAGTGCAATAACATCATGGAAAGCTGACGGAGGCAAAAGGTCTATAGTTGACGGCATCCACATAACAACAGGAGGGAAGGCCAAAGGGTATGAGGTCCATACCGGCGAAACGGAAACAAAAGAAGCCCCTCTGTTCAGAATATCATTATTTGATTCTCAAATTGACGAAGGGTCCGTTAACATAAACGAAAAACTATTCGGCACATACATGCACGGTCTGTTCGACGAACCGGCGTTCAGAAAATATATTTTGGAACTCACAGGAAGATACGTTCCGACGGAAAGTTCCGATACCGGTTACGATGAGATCATAGACGGAACGCTGGACAAGCTGGCCGACGTGTTCGAATCATCCGTTGATATGTTAACGTTCGAGAGGATATTCATGGGGGCCGAAAAATGAGAATAATGTTCACAGGAACATCATCCAACGCAGGAAAAACAATGATATCGGCGATCTTCTGCAGATACCTGCGCTCCCGAATGGTGATGGTATCTCCATTCAAAGGGTCCAATCTCTCGTCGATATCATATATGACGCAGGAAGGAGAGATAGGGATAGGGCAGGCGCTGCAGGCGTGGGCATCCGATATTGTTCCGGATGTCAGAATAAACCCTGTGCTCATGAAAGCGGAGAACGGAAAGATACGGCTTTTTGTGAACGGCAAAGAGAAAGGGAGAGATGCGGAAAGAAATGAACTTCTTTCGGCAGCGCTCGGAGCGTACGATGAGCTGTGCGATATGTATGATGCTGTGGTCGTTGAAGGCTCCGGTTCTCCGGCAGAGATAAATCTTCGCGAGAAAGATATAGCGAACATGGGTCTGGCGGCCGCGAGGCAGATACCTGTGATAATTGTAGGCGATATTGAGAAAGGCGGGGTCTTCGCCGGAATTTACGGAACATGGCGTTTGATAAAGGAAGAAGATAAACATCTTTTGAAAGGTTTCATCATAAACAAGTATTACGGATCGAAAGAGATATTAAAAAGCGGTATAGAACGCATCGAATCTCTCACGGGAATGAAATGCTTGGGAGTACTGCCGTATCTGAACGCAGCGTTACCGGACGAGGACTCGCACGGCCGCGGAGTGAGGAACTACAGCGACGATGAGATAAACGCATTCCTGGGATCGCTTGACAGGATCCTGGAGAACATAAGCGATCACCTGGACATGGATATGTTAATAAAAATAGCGGAAGAATGATCATCCGCCGGATGCGACACGCAACGCCTCTATCTTCATCTCATTAAGGACGGAGGTCATCGGTATCGGTCTGCCTCCGAGAAGAAAGATGAACGCATCAGGATGTTCTCCCGCAGAGATCATGGCTTTCTCTATTGTCATGCCGTCGTCAGCATTTATCGTTCCCTTTCCGATGATGATAATGGAAGGCATGCCAACCTCATATGCGCAGCAATATTAAATTAATTGTAATAGTAACATATTATATAGCAGGTATACTTTTAATATAATTGGAGGAATCTGAGTGAAACTTTTTTCGATAACGGCAGTGATGATGATAACGGTATCGATATTGGCGGCCGCCGCGGTCCAGACATCCGGATCGGCGTTCGGCGAGATAGTCGGTCTGAAAGGAAGCGGGACGGTGAACGATCCGTATCTTATCTCATCAGCAAATGATCTCCGCAAGGTCTCAGATTCACACCATCTGCACAGTGGCGCATATTACGAACAGACGGAGGACATAATCTTCAATGATGATCTTTCAGGAAGCACCGCGACACTGAGCGTCATCGCAGATGAGAACGAAGTGACCGTACTCCTTTCGTTAAATACCGGACGCAAGGTCAGCGAAGCATATGCGTGCGTATCGTTCAATGATAATGTTAAACTCATCGATTGGAACGAGGGATTTGGTGCCGTATCGTTCAGCATCGCAGGATCAGGGGAGAACAACTCCGTTATCGCTGCGGGTTCCGCAGACGGCGAAACGTTCGCAATAGGGCTGAGTTTCGCACAAAATGATAAAAGTGCCGTTATTACGGCACCCTTCAAAGGGAATTTCAAACCGATCGGTTCCGAAGAGATGCCTTTCAAAGGGAACTACAACGGCGGCGGCCATTCGATCAAAGGTCTGAGGATCGCATCGGTATCATCGGATGCGGAAAAGAAGGCAGCTGCAGGGTTATTCGGATGCACCGCAGATTCCAGATTGTATGATATCTCAGTGGTATCTGAAAAGGATGACCGATCCTATATCATCGCAGCCTTCATTGCGGTCCCTGTGCCCGGGACAAATATCGCACCGTCAGTGACGTCAGGAGGGATAACGGCATTGAACAGCGGTTCGTCAATAATATCATGCTCGGTCGAAAGCACAATATCATCATTGGTGTTCGAAAGGTCCGTTCCGGGATCGGGACCATATGCAGATTCAATAAAATATGTTTCAGCTGGAGGCATCATGGGCTCCGGAGTCGGAAAACTAACGGAATGCAGAGTTTCAGGAACAGTATCTGCGGTGGCGGCGGTACATCTGGTGACAAAAGGGTCTGACGGCCCGGGATACAGTTTCTTACGGTCATGGGTCTCCGTGTACGCCGGAGGGCTGGCAGGCGCCGGAGAGGACATTGAGATAACTAAGAGCAAGAACACGGCGTCGGTATACGGTGTATCGTCATGCACGCTCCACGTGACGGCCGGCGACGGATCTTTGTTAAAAGGGGTGTATCAGGCATTGACAGAGATGTATCTGGGAGGCATCGCCGGCATCGCCGGCCTCGAAGGCAGCGGAAAGATAACGGACACATACAACACCGGCTCCGTAGCAGCGGCATCCTATTATTCCGCAGGGGATGCCGAGGATACGTTCGAGCTGATAAGCATCTCCGGCTGCACTAATTTAGGTGTCGTGAGCAGGTTCTTCAATACAGGCGACATTAAAATAGATCATCAGATGAAAGAGGACGGCGGCGATGCAAGATCGTATCCCGTATCGCCTTCATATGCAGAGGAGAGTTATTATACCGGAAATCTTACAATAACATCACCGGGCGCCGTGAGGATCGGCGATGATGAACTTGATCTGCAAAGCACATTCAAAAGATGGGACTTCGACCGCATATGGACAATGAAGGACGGCCATCCAGAGATATGTCTGCGTTATGATATGATGATACGAGATGCATCAGGAACATTCGGCGGTGCCGAAAGGTATTCGCTTGATCACAGTTACTATTTCAATGAGAACGGAACGGCATTCAGCTTTGCCGGAAAGGACGGTTTTGCGCTGACGCTGAACAAAGGTTACGAAGATTCGGACATCACGATATACATGATGAACGATAACAAGACGATCTTAGAGAAGAACGGCAGTAATTACATGATCCCGGGGTCATTCTTTTTGCAGGCATATCTTGAGGACAGAGAAATATCACTGATAGATCTGTACATAGACGGGCTCAAGCTCACTCCTATGAATGATGATGACGATGAGGATGATGATGATGCTGTTGCTGATGACGGGACGGTCGGCGGTGATGGTAAAGAGGCTGAAAAGGAAACGGACGGAACGGACGGCATCGTCGCTCTTTCCGGAGGGAAAGGCATCACGGCACTGCTGGCAGCGTGCATGCTTATAATCATCCTTGCCATACTGACGGTGTATAACGCAATGAACACAAGAGAGATATTATCGCTTTTGCCGGAAGAGGACACAGAGGGTAAATAAAATGAGCACACTGGATGATTTCTGCCGTATCGATGTTCTTGTAATAGATACAGAAACAACAGGCCTCAAAGGCGCACCTTATGATAAGGTGGTGGACATAGCGATATGCAGGGTCTCCCTGGGCTCGGATAAAGTGGACGTCATATATTCTTCAGTGGTCGGTCACGACACATCAAAATGGAATGACGATCTGAAACGTTCGTGGATATTCGAGAACACGGACCTCAAGCTGGAAATGGTGAACAAGGCGAAGCCGGAGGCCCAGGTGATCCAAGAGGTAGCAAAGATACTGAAGGACAAGAACGTCACAAGCTTCAATTTTGCGTACGATTTCAACAAGTTCCTTTATCCGCAGCCTTGGTCCCTCAAAGGAACGTTCGCACCGTTCAGATGCATCATGGAGGCATCAAAGAACGTATGCAAACTTCCCGGACTTTACGAAGAGTACAAATGGCCGAAGCTCAGCGAAGCATACGACATCATCGTGAAAGGGGATCCAGCAGGCGTGAACGGGGAACAGGAGCACCGCGCCATCTCGGATGCGGTGATGGCCTCATACATCTTGCTGGAATTGTACAGAACAGGCAATTACTGATGTTCTCGTTCGTATTTCTTGCGTTTCTCAAATTTCTTATGCATCCTGTTAAGCTGCATGGAGTATAACCATTCAGTAAAATGCGAGAATCTGTCCAGGAATTTCTCTCTCAGTGCCCATCTCGTCACGAAGAACCATGCCGCTATGAATCCTATGGTGATGATGTACACGCTGGGAGGAAGGATGAATATGCTGAATTCCTTTACGAATGTGTACGTATCGCCATATTCGTTAATGGCCCAGAACACCAGCACAACAAGGGCAAGCAGAACGAACACCATTATCGTCGGTTTTATGTCTTTGTGCAAACGCCCGTCGACCGAGAACTCCCTGAAGTACGGAGCGACGAACAGTATCTGAAGCAGCGCGGCGGAAAGCAGGAACACAAGCAGCGCGTTCCTTGCCACGATCTCGGTCGCTTCGCCTATGACGCCGGCACCCGCGTTCCATCCGTATATGCTGCGCTGCGCATCGGTGAGCGTTATTCCAAGTATATCGTGAACTCCGTCCAGGGTGAACAGACAGTATAACAGGAATCCGAACAGAGATATCAGAAGGGCGGTGGGTATCGCATGCTTAAGGACCGATGGTAATACCGATTCTTCCACTTTAGAGGGCTTGGCCCATATTATCATCAGGAACGATGCTATCGACAGCCCCAGGAACGCATATACCGCATTCGTTATGGGAAGGAGCGGCGGCGTATGGAATAACGCCGCAGTGAGCAGGACAAGTATCGCAATGACGAAATTCCTGGCCAGATACATCTTCAAAATGTCGCGCATGCCCGAGACCGTTCTGTTGCCTTCGATCAGCGCCCTCGGCAGCGACGAAAAATCATCGGACACGAGGATCATATCGGCAACACCGCGGGCGGCCCCGCTTCCGCTCTGCAATGCGATGCCGACGTTCGCCTCCTTTAATGATTTCACGTCGTTGACGCCATCTCCGACCATCGCGACGTAACGTCCGCTTTCTTTAAGTTCCTCAATGACGAGCTCTTTCTGATCCGGTTTCATGCGTCCGAATATGTTCGTCTCAAGTATCCTCTTCCTTCTTTCCTCGCCTTCCAGCGTCTCCAATTCAATTCCGGAAAGTATCTTGCGCTCGCCGGGGAGCCCGGCGATGGTGAATAATGCATTCACTGCCGCAGGATCGTCGCCTGAAAGTATCCTGATGTCAATGCCGGATGCGATGAACGAGTCCATCGTCTTTTTGCAGTCCGGTCTGACCTCATCCTCCAAAGCAATAAGAGCAACAAGTTCCAGCGGGCGTATGACCGGCTCATCTTTATCATGCAGTCCGCCTTTGCCCGCCTTTGCAATTACTATGGATCTCAATCCGAATTCCGAATAACCGGATATCAATTCTTTGATGTCTCCCGGATCTTTTATTTTGCTTGCGAGGGAGTCATATGCCCCTACGACCAATGACAGTTCTTTATCATTGTCAAGCACCCGCACTGCGCTGTATTTCCGTTCGGACGAGAACATTATCTCCTCTATTAATTCCGTGGATGTCGTTCCGAACTTATTTGCGAGCGCATCGACGGTCCTGTTGCGGCTGCCGGTGGCGGACACGAATATTCTGATATAATTTTCCGCAGTTTCCGGATCGGTAAAAGGATGAATATCCTTGAATACAAGTTTATTCGTAGTTATAGTTCCGGTCTTGTCCATGCACACCGTATTCACATGACTGATCGATTCGATGGCGTTGGACCTTTGTAACAAAATACCACTGTTCGATAACCGCACGGCGGCGACCATGTACGCTATCACGATCATTAAGAACAGCGCGATCGGCACCATGTCCAGGATGACAGCCGCCATTTTCACGTCTCCCACGAGACCTTCAAAATCTGCGGTGAGAAGGCTGGACAGCCCGTTGCCGTTGATGATCTTTACGATGATCATCGTAAGCAGATAGACCAGGGCCACGACCATCATCAATTTTGTTATGGCGCTCGTCTCCATTTGAAGAGGAGTAAGCTTATTATCAAATTTTTTAGCGCTCGCAAGCATGTTCGCAGCGAACGTTTCCTCACCGAGTGCCGTGACACGGTAATATCCTTCTCCGGTTATGCAGAACGATCCGGAAAAGACGGTATCATCCACTTTTTTGCGTATCGTCCGTGATTCGCCGGTCAGCAGCGATTCGTCGACCTCCAGTGCTTTTACGCTCACCAGTATGCCATCCACCAGCGCCTGGTCGCCGCCCCGGAAATGTATGATATCATCTCGTACAATTTCCGACTGATCTATCGTTGTCTGTTCACCGTCACGAATGACGGCGACCTTCGGACGCATCAGCAGAGCGATCTTATCCAGTCTTCTTTTTGCTCTCATCTCCTGAATGGTTGCGATAAAGATGTTCAGCACGATTATCCCGGTGGCCGCGAGGGCGCTTGTCAACTCATCCAAAAGGTACAGCATCGCGCCGATGCTGAATATGATCAGATTGAAGAATGTGAAAACATTCTTCGTGATTATATCTAAATACGACCGGCTGACGGCGATCTCCGCAGAGTTGACCTCTTTTCTCAAGATCCTCTCCTCGACCTCACTGGCGGTCAGACCGTTAATATCCATGTGCTGGTTATACGCGCACGCTTATAATAAACATAACCTTCATTTTATTGTTTGATTTACGGTCATGTGCGCATATATCTCATCAATGTTAAGTATTTCCGTATCTATCGATATTTTTTGAGAAACATAATCAATGACGCACCTCACCGGCTTTCCGAGCGATGCGGCGGCGTGCGCATACACGCTCAGCTGTATCTTGTAGCGTTCCTCGTTCACCCTGTTCATATCCGTTTTGAAATCGTGCACTTCCACACGATCATCAAGAACGGCCATCATATCGATGCGTCCGCCTATTACGATATCGTTCACGGGCAAGGTGCAGTCGATCTCCGTGAATATTTTCGCATTTTTCAGATCATCATAAATTTTTTTGATATATTCCGTTTCCGGAGTGTTACCGGATGGTACCATACCAGACATTATGCGCTGAGCTTCCTTATGGATACGTATCCCGAACTCGGCGCCCTTCCCGCCGCCGCTCTCTTCGTACTCACCCATAATATCATGCAGCGAGATCCTTTTCTTTCTGCGCTCATAATCCTTCACGGCCGGTCTTTCCGCCACGGCCGCGTCGGATCCCAGCTCTTTTTTCTTTATTGCCGGTACAACATCCATTATGTTGCTGTCAGATATGTCTTTGATGAACTGTGATTCCTGGCGGCTGTAACAGGTCATCGTGATGTACTGCTTCGCTCTGGACAATGCGACAAAGAACAATCTTCGTTCTTCGTCCCTGTCAAAATCATGCAGATTGTTTATTATATTCCATTTCCAGCATCCGAATATCTTATGATGGCCGTCTATCACAACATAATCGTCCTTCAGTCTCACACCGTACAGCGGATCGAAGGACAACAGTCCCTTTTCTTTCTGGGAGGACGGCATCTTTCTTCTCGTAAGCCCGCACAATATCACAATGGGGTACTCAAGCCCCTTTGATTTATGGATCGTCTGTATCATCACCGACCGTCCGTCCAGCAAAGCATCGACGTTATACGAGGCCTTTCTTTTCATGTCCGATTCGATGATCCCGATAACATCCGATATCGTTAACATGCTGGAGTCGTGTGCAGAGGATATCGTTGATATGATCGATTGCGTGATATCGTTGTTCAGCCGGTGATATTCGAATATTGATGTCAAGATGTCATTGATGCGCCTCTTGTTCCTCAGTCTGTCACGATGTTCCTCAAGTTCTGCGGGCAGAGCGCGTTTTCCGTGCTTTGGAAAAACGTTACGAAGTTCGGCCAGACTGTATCCGGCATCCGTCAGTATCGTTACGGGACCGCGCAGATCGTCGCGGTTGTTCACATATCGCAGCCATGCCAATGCCAGTTTGCCTTCCCGGGTGTTCATTATTCTCATGTCCCCCTGAAGGTGCGCCGGTATGCCGTACTCGGACGCTGCCGCCTTAAGGCGGATGCACATGCCGTTCCCTCTGCATAATACTGCGATGTCGCCGTAACCGGGCTGTCTTTCCGTCCGTTCTCCGTTCTTGTCGTATTCAATGATGCGGTATCTTTCGTCGCTGACGTATTCTTCTATCTTCTGCAAGATCATCGTCAGCTCGTCGTCTGCCGTTTCTGAACGAATTATCTCGGCACACGTTCTTTCCGTGTCGCGGACAGCGGTGAGTTTCGTGATCCTGCTGAGATATTTGTCTTTTATCTCTTCCGTTGAATCCGTCCTGCATGAAAGCGTCCGGAATGCGGTGTCGATGACAAGCTGGGAACTTCTGTAATTCTCGGTCAGCGAAAGCTCTTTCGGTTCCGTTATTCCGGGGATCAGTCTTTTCTCTTTTTTATTAAGGAACCTCTTCATATCGTTCATACGTTCTTCGAAATCAATGATATTCTCAACGGATGCGTACCTGAATCCGTATATGCCCTGCTTCCAGTCGCCGACAACGCACAGGTTAGGTTCTCTGAGGATGAGCAGCGACATCATGAACTGCAACTCATTGGTGTCCTGGAACTCATCCACCATTACGTAACGGTATGACATGAGCTTACGGACATTTTTGTTCGAGTACAGTATTATGAAGGCGAACAGCGCATTGAGACCGAATGTTAATCTATTATGCGAGATCGAACTTCGTATGAACTCATAATAGACGCCGTTGATGAACGACAGCAAAAGTTCTCTGGGATCGTCCGCGGCCTTGATGATCATCTCCTCCGTTACCATCTCAGTTCTGTTATCCGGAGGCAGACGTTCCCATCCGTTGCGATATCCTTCGGAGACGGCATCGATATTCTTCAGCAGTTCCGATATCATCTTGTCTCTGTTTCCGAACAGTACACCGGTATCGCGGCCGAACCATCCGCCGTCGTGCGTCGGCGCTATGCCGATCGACATGAGTCTCTGTATGACCTTATGCAGGTCCTCGGCGGACGTTCCGATGATGGCCGGTATATTCCCGTACATTCGTCCATATCTTCTTATGAACTTTGTATACACGTTCCTGAAATATTCAATGTTTAACGTCTCGTTCTGAATAAGTCTTGCATTGCGCGTAAGTGTTTCTTTCGTTTTGAAGAATCTGCTTACCGTTTCCGGCGATTCCATCACGGTGCGCATACAGAACGAGTCGAACGTCGATGAATGTATATTCTGATCGCTGTCGGGAGATGAGAGTGCCAGTTCACTTTTTACACGACCTTCCATCTCCGCCGCGGCGTTGTTCGTGAACGTAAGCATAAGGACGTCCGACGGTGATACATCATTTCTGATGATGTTCAAGTATCGTTGCACTATCGTATGCGTCTTTCCCGTTCCCGGACCGGCGTCGACCACAACGATGCCGTCAAGCGTTGTTGCGATCCTGAGCTGATTCTCATTCAGGTTCGTCATCAGAAGGGCCTCCTGTGCAGATCTGTTCGAATGCGCACCATTCGCAGCTTTTTCTCGGTTTGTACGGGAATCCGTCCGTCTGCTGTTCATTTGCTTTCGAATACAGCTTTTTTGTATAATCTTTAAATTTCCTCAGCGAATCGGAAGGTATCAATATCTTATTCTTTTCTTCGATGACGATATAACATCCGGTAAGGGCCTTCTTTGCATGTTCTATCATTTTCTTTATCTTCTCTTTGCCCTTCGAGCTCTTATCATCGTGCATTTTCATCAGATCATGAAAAAGTTCCTCATCATTTCCCCAATGTTCAGCGTTCTCCGCGCCGGCATCCAGGAATGCTTTTGAAAGACCGTTCAGATCTGCGGCAAAGGAGTATCCTCTTATCGCGGAGACCGCATCTCTCAGGAGATCATTTTTTATTATATCCTCACGGCTCATTGCGATGATCGTTCTGGCGTTCCTCATAACATTAAAATCAGGGTCGTTCATGGTATCGGTGTCATTATCGACCGCATAGAACTGGATGAACTCTTTTTTCCCTCCCGGTCCGAGAATGCCGTCCAGTATGGACAGGTAAACAAAAGGCTGCGGTTCGTAATAGTCCATCTTCTTCGTGACGTCCATTTTGTCGGCGATCTCTTTCGCCCCCAACGGTCTGCCTGTTTTGTAATCGACTATCATATTCCCGTGAACAAGATCGAACTTGCCGTGCAGAGGAGCATCAGGAGAATGATGGTCCTTTTCCGCATTCTCTGCTTTTTTTCTCGATCCGAACGCTTCTGAGAATCTGTTCTTCCTTTCATCATCGGCCACATCGATCAACGTGACCTTTATGTCAAGCCGGTCCAGGAATTCCGATATGTTGTCAACGGCCACCCTTATCTTCGAATTATCAAGCTCTGATTTCTCCGGGCATGAGATGCCGGCATAGACATTGGATATCATATCCACACATTGTTCTGTGTTGTCGCGGGCGATCTCCGGATAACAGAGGTAAAATTCAGCGAATTCGTGTATCAGATTTCCGAAGACCGTGTTCTCGCTGTCCGGCGAACCGACGAGTTCTCCGAACATGTATGCCATCGGGCATGCGATGTATTGTTTGATCTTCGAGTTGGAAAATCCACGAAGGGCGCCGCATTTCACCTTAGGCCTTTTTTCCGTATCTTCGTAAATTTTCGGAGGGCACCACGCTCCCTTCACGATCGACGTTCTTACGATATCGCTGAACGTGTCCACTTTTTTCAGTGCGCCTGTATCGTCAATGTTCAAAGGATCGAAAAGGCTGCAGGGTCTTGCGGCCTTTCCGTCTTTCATGGTGTTTATGATGTATACACGTGAGGACCCCTGCTGCAGAAGCGCCTGGAATCTTGCCGCATCCTTTTCTTTCTCCGTCGAGGCGTCAACATAATCTTTTCCGATCGCGGTCCCCGACCATGCGTTATCTATGTTAAGATACATTATCAGCGGTCTGTCTATGAAGATCGAGTTCCGGCAATCCGCTAAAAGAACGCCGTTCTTCTCGCTGTCCGGGATCTGCGCATTATGTTTTATTCCGTCCATCGAGTTGATGAGATATGACGCATTGGCAACACTGCCCTCATCTATCCTGCGGTCGCTGAGGCCGAGCCCGTCAAGGATCATTCTTACTGTTCCTTTGTAACCTTTACCGACCACTTTCTCGCATACTTCCGCAAAAGTGTGCTCTCTGATATTTTTCATAACATCGGAGAGCCCTTTCACTCTGTCTTTTGAGCTTACGGTATGTCTGCTCAAAAGATACTCATCATATCTGGGGTCCATCCATGCTCCGTACGATGAGAACAATTCGCGAACATCGCCTACCGTCAATATTTCAAAGGAGAGCGATCTTACAATGAAGTCCGTATAATCGCGCACGTCAATTATATCCCTGGCGCTAAGCACGTTCTTGAATCCTATCCCTTTCCTGTAAAGCGCGGAACGCACGGCATCCGCTATCGGTCCGGTCGAATCCATGACGATGGCGGCATCTTCCGCATTCTCCGCGGAAATAAGATCAACGGCATGTTCCGCGACCTGACGGTCATTACCGACCGCGTAAACAGTTCCGAGATCATACCGTTCATCAACGAAGATATCGATCTCATCGAATTCAGCAGGTATGAAATGTTTGTCCAGATCGCTGAACAGATCGAGGCCGATCACCGCCGTCCTCTTTTTTTCATATATGTCATATTCAACAGGATCGAAGGAGGACATGACCATTTCGTATGTCGGCAATTCTGCGAATGTGCGGAATATCTCCTTCGAAGGTCTGCCGAAGATGTGTTTTTCCACTTCTTTCGTATATTTTCGGATCATCCTTATATTCTCGATCTCCCCGTGCACAAAGCGTATATCATATCCGGTAAGGTCCGCGACCGTTTCCAGAAGTTTCACGTCATCCATTATCCCGGATGCCCCGGAATTCGCACAGATGCCGGATGCCATGAGCTTTTCGAGAACGGCATCCTCATGGTCCTTGGCGATCATCATCGGAGTCGACGCAAGCCTTCCGATCTTAGGCGTTATTATACGGTTGTTCAATGCGGTGACCAGTGCGGCATCGGCGGTTAAGACGATATCGTAACCTTTCGTCTCTTCGTATAACTCATCAATGGTCTTGGCGCGTCTCACGGAACATAATTCTGTTACTGATATTAAAGAATGTCACGGGGGTGGCCGAAAGTGGGATTCATTGGAATTTTTTATCTTTCAGTTTAAAACCGACGAACGTTGCGGTGGCTATGTGCTTATCGTTGCAATACACTTTCACATCATACGTTGACACAGAATTCGTATCGCTGACCTTCGACGTCACCGCGATCAGTTCCTTTCCCTGTCCCGGTCTGTGATAAATGATGCTTCCGGAGAGAGCTATCTGAGGGATATCTCCCATGTTCGCGGCAAAACCGAATGCATTGTCCGCGATGGTGTATATCGCTCCGCCGTGCGCAAAACCCAGACTATTCATTTTGCCGGCGAGAGGCATCCTCAGACGGACCTCGTCCGCACCTATGCTTACGATGGTGATATCATTGAACCTTGTGTACTGTGCTTCGTACATCCATACCATTCTTTCAGAAAGTTTATCGCGCAACGATACGTCTATCGTATCACGTATCTCTTCGTAGTTCATACCGATGAATCACGGTGTGGTATAATTTTTTTTCTTTCTTATTGATAGGATAAAATACAAAGATGCCGTATATTATGCGATGTCCGCTGTAATTTCGGTATCGGAGTTCAATGAGAGGGCAAAAGCAGTATTGTCCTCCAGCACATCGCTGAATGATGTATGGGTATCAGGCGAGATATCGAATCTTACGAAACATACATCGGGACATTATTATTTCACTCTAAAGGACCAGAAAAGCGAGATCAGGTGCACATTGTTCAGAAGCGCCAGGAACTCTTTGCAGTTCGAACCTGCGGAAAGTATGAAAGTGGCGGCGTTCGGTTCCGCCGAGATATATACGGCAAAAGGTTCGTTCCAGTTCAACGTCACGGCAATGAGACGTTCAGGGATAGGGGACATGTACCTCGCTTTAGAGGAACTGAAGAAGAAACTTAGAGCGGAGGGGCTGTTCGACGAGTCGAGAAAAAGAAAGATACCGAAATATCCGATCACCGTCGGCGTCGTTACGTCGCCGACGGGCGCGGTGATACATGATATCATACGTGTGGCGGAAAAAAGGTTCCCGGTGAACATATTGCTCGCGCCGGTGCTCGTACAGGGGGAAGGAGCAGCAGCTTCGATATCGAACGGCATCAGACTGATGAATACTCAGGATGTCGATGTGATGATCGTCGGAAGAGGAGGAGGTTCCGCCGAGGACCTCTGGGCATTTAACGAAGAGGTGGTGGCAAGGGCGATAATCTCCTCAAGGATCCCGGTGATATCTGCAGTAGGCCACGAAACGGATTTCACCGTTGCGGACATGGTGGCCGATGTGCGTGCACCCACACCGTCCGCGGCCGCCGAGATGGCCCTTCCGGACATCCCGTCGGAACTGAGGAATCTGGACAACATAATGATAAGAGGGTCAA
>JAIRJQ010000119.1 GCA_031260545.1 Methanomassiliicoccaceae archaeon
CCGCGGTGCTGAATTATACGAAGGGCCTTATAAATGTCAGCTGAGACGTCATCTGCTGAATACATGCCGATGATGCCACAGCTGTGCTTCGGCCCTGTCATGTTACTCCCGTTTTTTTATTCGTGTGATTTGGCCCAGGCGTATGACCTCATCTTGGCCATCCTTCCGTATCCGCATGACGCACACTCTGATCTTCTTACATGATAAGAGTGTTTACCGCATCTGCGGCACGGAATGTGCACTTTGTACTTGTTGTGCCTTCCCTGTGCCGGCGTTCCAGTTCCCATGATCTCTTCTCCTTATGGTGATATGTATATGACGTTGTCCCCGCGGACTATTGTCAAACTCAGTTTCCTTACCGATTGGCCGTTGACCAATTCCTCTGCATTCTTAAGTACAAGATTCATATGCGGGTCGTACCCGTCAAGAACTCCTCTGTACTCCCTTTTTCCCTTGAGTTCGACGATAACGTTCTTGTTGATCGCCTGACTGAGAACTGTTAAAGGTTTCATCATCGGTATATCCACCAAATGCCCATAAGTCATTGAGTATATGAAATTATCGTACTTTCTTATTTTTAAGAAGTTTTCTCTCTTAATAATTGTTCATTTTAATGGTAATTATAATATTAACGGCGATGATAAAAATTATAAATACAATCGGTATTCCATTATCGATGCAAAACCCCGAAAAAAGAGAAAAAGGAACGGATGAACAATCGAATATCTCCGCCGATGATCTATTCAACCGCGGCAGGGACCATTATAACGGTACCGGCGTACCGCGCGATCTGGCCGAAGCGGCCAGATGGTATCATTTGGCATCGGACAGAGGCCACGTCAAAGCGCAGTATCGCTTAGGACTGATGTATGAATCCGGACGAGGGGTGCCGCAGAGTGACGCTGATGCGGTGAGATATTGGCGTCTTGCCGCCGAGCAGGGGCATACGTGCTCACAGAGCGACCTCGGAATGATGTATGAGACCGGACGCGGAGTGACTCAGGATTTCAAAGAAGCGCTGAAGTGGTACCGCATCGCCGCCGAACAAGGGAACACAATGGCGCAGAACAATCTCGGTTTTATGTATGAGATGGGACGAGGCGTACCTAAGAACGACTCGGAAGCGGAAAGATGGTGGAGGCGCGCGGCGGAACTCGGGAATGCCACCGCTCAATACAATCTCGGTTCAATGTATGAGAAGGGCAGAGGCGTTTTTCGTAACGAAAAAGAGGCGGCGAAGTGGTATCGGCTCGCTGCGGAACAGGGACATGCGAAGGCGCAGTATCATCTCGGTCACATGTATCATCAAGGGAAAGGCGTTCCTAAGGATAACGATGAGGCGCTGAAGTGGTATGAGCTTGCGGCAAGCCAAGGCCACTGCGGCATAAGGGACATCCTTTCCTCGATCAAAGGAACAGAAAAGAGAGGCACCTGTTAAACGAATGCGCCGATCGTCGGCGCATCGAGTCGATCCATATCGTAAAATATTATCGCCTCTCTCATTGTATTCTCTCCGTCACCGAATTGCATGAACTTATCAAGCATGGCGGACCTCCACATAAGATCGATTATTGCAACGGATAACGAACCGTAATAAACATTGGTCATGTCGTCCTCGTAATCAAGCGAGTCCATTGTGTGATACGCTGAACCTAACATACTGTCCCTGCCGTTCAGTATTGAAACGTAATTTTTGAGAATTTCCTTAGCACCTGTGTCCAATACCGGCAATGATATCTCATTGGGGTCCGCAGACCCCTTGAAATGAAGATCTCCGTTATCATCGAGCACATTCCACTCGATGCCGTTCTTTCCCGCCATGAACAGATTCCAGTTCCATTTTCCGTCACAGTATACCGGTACGTTAAGAGGATCGGATGACTGCATCGATCCCAGCGCCGCTTCCCTTGCCGCCTCGTTGAGCTCGTCCATATCTATTGTTGCCTCGGCCGCAACATCATCCAATGAGACCGATGCCTCTTCGAGGGACATGTTCATTACCTTTGCTATATATCCGAGATCGGAAAATTTATCGATATTCTTTGATACGGACGATCTCAGTACATTCTGATCCTCATGAACTCCCGCTTCTTTGCATAACGAAAAGAATTCTTTGTAGACCGCCGTCGCCTCTCTGAGCGCCGCCCTCAGTCTTGATCCGCTTCTGTCCGCAAGTTCCTTTGCCTCAAGTATCGCATCATTCCCTTTGTTGTACCAGACGCCTCTGCATGAAAGGTCCAGTTCCGCTTTTATCCTGTCGCTGACATGAAAATGAAAAGGGAACTGACGGCAGTATGTCGGCCTGTTCTGATAGACCGTGCATCTTCTTTCGTTGTTCAGGAAAACGCATGATCCCCTTCCTTTCTTCAGCGCCAATGCGAAATGATCGTGCGGCTGCCTGTTCCTCACCAGCGAAGATGAGTGATTCATTCTGAAGAAGTTTCGTTCTTCCGGAAGGACCTCCGGCTGGCATAGGCAGCACATTCCGCATTCCTTCGGGCACGTCACCTTTTTTCCCATAAGTTCTGAAAAATCAATGATCAGGTCATTCAAAGATATCCTCTCCTGTTCGATCCCCGCATAACTCTCCGTCCTTTATCTGCATGTTCCCTCTTATAATGACGATATCGGGGAACACCGCATCCCGTCCCTCGTACGGTGTGTATCCTGCCTTGCTGTGAAGGTCCTTCGCTTTTATTGTTCTTCTTACCCGCATATCGTATACGGCAAGATCAGCATCGCGGCCTTTCTCTATCACGCCTTTGTTGATCCCGAACGCTTCTGCGGGCGCGGATGATGACATCCTTACCATCTGCTGCATCGTGATATTACCTTTGCGGACCATTTCCGCCATCATCGGCATATACGTTTCAACGCCGGGCATCCCGCTCGGCGCATAATCATATGCGGTATGTTTCTCATCGACCGTATGGGGTGCGTGGTCCGAACCGAACATTGTTATCTTAGCATCAATGAACGCTTTGTACAATCTTTCGCGTGTGTCCGTATCACGTAATGGAGGATTCACTTTGTATTCCGCTTTCTCTGATATTGAATCGTCGAATAACAGATGGTGTGACGTGACCTCCGTCGTAAATCCGTATGATGACGCTAACGCTGCCGAATGTGCATCCGTTATATGACAAATGTTCACTTTCATCCCTTTGTATCCGGACAGTTTGTTTATTGCGCTGTACTCCGCATGTACGGGACGATTTCGTAAATGGTCGCGGTTGTTCCTCTCCTCGTTCCTTGATATCATTGGTTCATCTTCCGCATGAACGCTCACTCTTTTTCCCGTCTGTAATGCGTTGTATACCGCCCTGTACATTTCGTTGTCATCGTTCAACAGCAATTCGCCGGTGGTCGACCCCATGAATAATTTGAAACCTGCCACTTTTTTTGATAACGTCGAAGCATCGTATTTTTTTGTCAGTGCCGCGAAAAGACCGTAATCGACGAAAGAACGTCCTTTGATTATTCTTTTTTTGTCTTCAAGCGACCTTGCATCGGTAACAGGCGGTTTCGTATTAGGCATGTCAAGAACGCACGTTACGCCGCCGTGCAGCGCTGCCGATGAACCTGATGTGAAGTCCTCCTTGTTCGTCATCCCGGGGTCTCTGAAATGAACGTGAGGGTCTATTGCGCCCGGCAAGATTATACGATCGCCGAGGTCGATGTTCTTATCGCCTTTCAGTGTCCTGCGGACGTCCGCGATCTTTCCGTCCTCTATCCCAACGGCGCCCTGCCTTAGTTCC
This sequence comes from Methanomassiliicoccaceae archaeon, assembly GCA_031260545.1. Classification (GTDB taxonomy): domain Archaea; phylum Thermoplasmatota; class Thermoplasmata; order Methanomassiliicoccales; family Methanomethylophilaceae; genus Methanomicula. Next base: position 3,759 of record JAIRJQ010000119.1, read on the forward strand.
CCGTTGAAAAATACGCGGCCTTCGAGGACGATCATTCCTTTACCTCTGCGATATCCCCGTTCGGTGACGTCTCTTTGAATATTCTGCCTTCGAATGAGTAGATATTACAATTCTGCTCTTTCCACGCGTCCTTCGGAATGCCTGCCTTGCGGCAGAGATTCTCCAGATATTCGAGAACGTTCCAATCCCATTCAACCGGTACTTGCGGTAAAAAGACGCCGGTGCGTCCTCTGTATTCTATCATCAGGCCATGTTTCCCTATTTTTATCATATCGATAAGATCTTCCCTTCTCTTTACGGCCATCGGTTCCGGCGGTGTCAGTATCGTCACTTCAACGACCACATGATCAAGTTCGCTCTCATCAAGATCGGGGAACCGCGGATCGTGGCAAGCAGAACGTGCAGAAAGCTCTAACGCTCTCTTTAAAGGGTATGCGGGCCCCGGATAACCGATACATCCCCGTAATTCTAACGAAGGGTAGGTGTTCAGCGTCACGAACACCCCGGACGGTCTGTCGAATGCCGCCGGCAATGTATTTGAGATGCCGCAGAACGTCACTTCATCGCAGACCGCATTCCTTGCGAACCTTACCGCCTTTTCACCTTCGCCGATATTCATCCTTCCACATCGATCTTCTTCATCTTTTTGTCTTTCTTCACTTTACAGTCGGGATTCGAATCGCAGAAGTCCTTCTTCATCTCATCTTTCGTTTCGGACGCTTTGTTCATCGTCTCTTTGACAAAATCCGGCATCGGCATGTTCTTGATGGCCTCTTCCACCCCGGATAATATCTCAATGCCCGCTTTAACGAAGTGCTTCTGTATCTCCGGGTTGAAGAACAAAGATATTATTGATCTGAAGGCGTCCTCTGCCTTCTCTTTCTGCGGTCCGATGTCCACTTTAAGAGGTATCTGGGTCAATAGTTCTTCGACCTTCTTCTTTTCCTTTTTTGCCAGATATTTCAATATTTCATCGGTGTCCATATCACTTATCTTTCTGTCGTCGTTCTTCTTATTCTTCTTGTCATTATTGTCATCCATTCTTCTTTTCCCTCCCGAACTTTATCTTTAACGTCTCATCTTTGAGTTCTGCGCCTAAGAGTTCCGCATTCTTCAGCACAAGCGGAAGATCGATGTTCCTTTTGTGGCTTCCCACCTGAACTATGAGTGAGGTATCATGCGATCTGTATAACTCCACTTCCCCTTTTATTGCGAACGGCAACCGCAATGAAAGGATGTGCTTATCGCCCTCGGAATAAAATCTCATAGGACTCTCTGTTGCATATACTATCGAAGGATCGGAATCTCCGAATATTGTTATCGCAAGTTCATCCAACTTCTCGGAGCCCATCATCTCCGTCGGCAATTGATAGGCGAAGAACATCCTGATCGGATCGAACGCGTTATGTATCATTTCCATGTATCTTTTCTGTTCTTCCAGTTTTTCTTTGAAATATCCGATGCCTGCGTCATCAGGCAGCATCCTGTTGACGATGATACATTCTACGGTCAGGCCGTAAAGGCACAGATACGAATATGCGCGTTTCGTCTCGTTGATGACCATGCGTTCCGGATTTATGACCAATCGGATAGTGGTCCTTTTCGGATCCTGAAGTATATTCTTCACTTCCGCCATCTTTATGTTCATTTCCTCAAGACTTTTGAGGACCGCCGGCGACGGCAGCGGGAAATCTAAGAATCTTCCGATGGTGAATTTAGCGAGTGCCACGAGTTTCTTGAATAATCCGTATATTCGGGTCATATACCACTGCGAAACATCCGGGAAACTCAGAAGCCGTAATGTCTCGGCGGTGGGCGCCGTATCCATGACGATGACGTCGTAAGCATTGTTCTTCTCATAATCTAGCACGTGAAATAACGCTGCGATAAGTTCCATGCCGGGGAGTATGGCCATCTCTTTCGCTGACAGTTCGTCCATCCCCTGCGACAGCATGAATAATTTTACGTACTCCTCGATCTCCTTCCATCTTGTCTCCATCTCCTGGATTATATCAATTTCCAGCGCATCCAGGTTCTTCTCTATGTTCTTCCTGGTGCCGCCTATCTTAACGTCCAGTGAATCGGAAAGGGAATGTGCGGCATCCGTGCTCATCGCCAATGTGCGGTAGCCCATGGCCGCCAGCCGCCTTGCTGTGGCCGCGGCCGCCGATGTTTTGCCCACTCCTCCTTTCCCTGTATAAATGATTATCCTCATCATCGATATGAGTACCGTAAGCCTATATTATCATTATCCTGAGACTCTAAAAAAATCCATCAGAATATCACGGATGCACAAAACAGGCGGAAGGAAGATGGAGTGCCGAGAAGGGGGTTCGAACCCCTGGCCTTCGGATTTCTCTGGAAGAGGTCTTTATGACCAAGAACCCTATGAGTCCGACGCTCCACCAGGCTGAGCCACCTCGGCATGTGTTTAATTGGTTTGGTGAAAATGGTTTGTTTATTCTTCAGCTTTCTCGGCCGGAGCTTCCTCGGGTGCTGCCGCCTCGGCGGGAGCTTCCTCGGGTTCATCCTTGGCCGAGACGCTGTCAATTATCGATTCCGGGTCGCCTTCGCCGAAGGAACGGACCTCAGATTTCCTTACCTCGATGCGTTTGACAGGGATAACGCAGCGGCAGGCTCTTGCGAGTTCCTTTGCCATCTCGCCGGACACGATCATCTTGACTATCTCGGATAATGACATTTCGGTGCCCATTTTCATTAACGTTTCGCCGAGGAGCTGTCTTATCGCTTCCTCCTGCGCCGTCTGAATTCTTTTTTCTGCGATGGACATCGGTTTTATGCGTATCGTGAAGTTATCTTTCGTAACAACGTCAACAACATGGTCCGTTTTTGTTTTCTTTCGCCTTGTGAGCCTTCTTACGTAATCGCTCGTGAGATCATGACCGATGAACGTTGTCCTTGCGGTGTGCCCGTCGATGCTTGATATTTTGAATTTGAGCTTTATGTGCATCTTCGAAAAGTCGCCTGTGAGTTCCTGAACGGTCACTTCCGATGTTCTGCCGATGAGATTGGCCGGATCCGCGCTTGGCGTCTCTCCTATCTCGATCTCATTGAACATGCGCGGTGCGTGCACCTTGTACCATTCTTTTGCTTTCCACTTGTCCTTTATCTTACGGGACGTACCTTTCGTTTTCTTTCCTGCCATTAGCTTCCCTCTTGGGTCCGAGTATGACCGCTGATTATCTGAATGTATTAAAATCTTTGTTCATCCGAATTTCTTTTTCTGATTGAAATGACACCTAAAAAAGGACATGGCCAGTATGTTTTTTGTTATCACTTCATGGAATTTATTATACAATTTGGTTGGTACCGCTTGTATATAATATTATTCCGATTGTGCTAACTATTGTCTTATCAAGGGACTTCGTGAACACTCCTGTCAAACGTGATGCGGGGGTGTGAAAAAGACTGAACGATGGGAACCTCATTCGCCCGGCTGGTGAAACAATGAGGAAATGTGATAAGTACGAGGGCACCTACCAATCACCCTTTTTTCCGAGATCCATCAGATCTTGTTTGCTGAATATCTCCATTTTGTTCTTACTCAGAGAAGGAGCAGCGAACAGTTCGACGGTTTTATTGC
>JAIRJQ010000103.1 GCA_031260545.1 Methanomassiliicoccaceae archaeon
AACTATCGTCTCCGCTGATCTGTTGATGATCGCGGCCGGATGATTCCCGTGAACTTACAGGTCATACATTGTGAACGATCCGACGGTGCTGCCTTTGCCTCTCGGAAAAACCAAGATACGGTCTTTGACGTTCCCTCCGTTCTCCACTCTCAATTCTCCCGTGGAACCGTCAACGCCGCCGAGGAAGCTGAACGCCTCGTTCAGCTTCAGGACCTTCCCTCTTGCTTTTCCCGCTGAGATCGAACGGCCTTCGAGTCTCATATCACCATCTCCATCAATTTTATGAAATCGTTACATATAACTTTCTGCGAGCAAAGCGTCGGCAGATAGTTACCAGCTTTCGCAGAATTTGTTCCCGTTCTCTGATAATTGGATTCTATCGGAGCTACGACCATGCACGTATCTGCCAACACGGGGCCGAACCTTTCCAATATCTTTACCTGATCAGGGCATCTTTTTCTGACCTCGGAGGAGGTGCAGAACCATATGTCCACGTCGTTCCTTTTTTTCTTCTTGTCCTTCAGGAACGCCGCCATCTCTGTTATTTCCCTGACAGTTAAATGCGGGCATCCGAATGCGATCAATTGAATGTCATCCGTTGTGCTTAACGATGAACGCGCATCGTTCAGTTCCTTCTTGCCGATATGTATCGTTTCTAAACCGGACGTCGAATACTTCGATGCCTCCGGCGTTATGTTCTCGATGTGGAACATCGCTGTGGACCCGGCAGCGGCCATGGCCGCGGCCATTGTCTTTATGCCGTCGATATCCGGCGAGATGTTGCGATAATACGGTACGCCGGTTCCGATCATCTTTCCGACGGCCTGACCGAGCAGCGAATTCTCGAACACTGTATCGTTGATATCAGCATCTATGATCACCGTAGGTCTGCGATTTTCATCTAAATGCAATCCGTAGTTTGCTGTCTTTCCGATGATCGCCGCGGCCAAAGCTCCGGGGCCTCCTTCTCTGTTCGTCCTTGCGCCTATGTATGAGTTCACGATGGACAGTGCAGAGGATTCTGCCCATGCGACATGATCACCCAGACGCGGAACATTATCGCCAAGATATGGGGTGCACGAACATGTTGTCTTTACGCCCATCTTTCCGTATAATTCTATTATCCTCAATTGTTTCTTTGCAAATTCGGGCGATATCTTCATCTCTTTCCAGCGGTCCCTGTCCATGCCCAGAGGGTTCAGGGTCGCGGGAACTCTGACCTTGGCATCCTTTGACACGTCCTCGAGATACTTCACTCCGCCGTCGCCTATCGTCTTATACGAAGCGCCGGACAAATGTGCTGAAGTTATATTCACAAGTCCGTCGGCATCATACACCTTCCCGAGCGCAACGATAAGCTCTATCGCCTTCTGTGCGCTCTCGCCCATCCCGCCGTTGAGGATATCTTCCTCTTCCCTGCTGAGGTACATACGATCCCGTTATGGGATACGTATGAGATATACATTGCCTGCGAACGGATGGAGATATACCTCTGTTCACGGCTCATATATGTTCAGCAACGGATGCCGGATGATCATGATACCTCTGCGGCCCCGTTCGGTCCATCGTGTGATGTATCATATTTTTTTTAATTCTCTGTGAGATTTTTTTTCAGGTCCGGAGCCATTTCCAGAAAACCGTTTATGGTCTTGCATGTTTTGAATTCGCTGCATGCTCCGCAGTTCCTTACCTTCTTTTCCACGGCGCATTTGCGTACCTCGCATTGCGAACAGTAACCGCACTTGACCCCGCTGCCTGTGCATGATGTGCAGTTTATCATCTCAGGCGTAAAATTGAAATTGTATAATTTCGTCCATTCGGCCGCTGTCCTTTCCCTGAGCTTCTGATCGTCGTTCTTCGTTGCCAGATATGCGTTGCATTCGGCACAGTTTATTCCGCAGTATGCAATTATCTTTTCCATGATATCATTCATAGAATGTGCGGTCCGTTCTTATTCTTAACCATGGGTCAGATCGTATCTTACAATATCTGCACGATGTGATGATAAAAATTATCATATATGCATTATCACGAATATTTACAAAAGCATCCGCTGCGGCGCCCGTATGAGATCTGAAACGAAGATCTCACGCTTTTCTCAGACAGAAGGGCAGGTTCCCTTTCTCATCGCGGTGGAACTCCACGCACTCACAGCATTTCGCATGTCTAGGGCATGTACAATTCTCACAAGGGCACTTGATGTTCTTTATTCGGCAGGGGACGTCCATGGTATCCTGTATATACTTACATGGATTTAAACACATTCTAATACATCCGTTGCGTTATCGACCTTAATATTCGCAAGCGCATATATGCGCGGTCGGAGGGCATTCGGGATGGGACTGAGATTGGATGCCGCTGTTAGCTTGGCGGTCGGTCATGCGACACAAGATCACATACCTGTGATCAAAAGCTTAGCGATAAGCAATGATTCTGATGATATTGTTGAAAATATACGGATAATCATACGTTCCGAACCGCAATTCTCGAAAACAAAGGCCATCAATGTAAAAAGCATAGGCCCTCGTGAGAAAGCGGGGATCAAAAATGCCGATGTTTCGCTGATACCTGAATTCCTTTCGGAGGTCACGGAAAGGATCGACGGCCATATTGTCGTTTCTGCTGAAAAGGGCGGAAGGCCGATATTTGAGAACCGTTATGAGATAAAGATACTTGCAAGGAACGAATGGCCTGGTGCGGCGGTACCCGAAACGGCCGTCAAATTCGTGACACAGGATGATCCCGAAGTTCTCAGGGTAGCGGCGAACGCCGCCAAATTCTTAGATGCGTGGACGGGGGACGCGGCGATCGACAGATACGTTTCCGGGGACCGTTCCAAGGTCAGAAGGGAAGTGGGGGCTGTGTACGCTGCCGTTCAGCAGTTCGATATCCGGCGTACAGAGACCAAAGACATAATGAAAAATGGCTGCAAAGTGTCATCTGCTGAAATATTGATAGACCGCGGCTCCGGGACATCGTTCGATCTTACATTGCTGTTCCTTTCATGCGCCGGGTCCATCGGATTGAATACTGTGCTCGTCCTCACAAGAAAACGGGCCGTGGCTGGAGTGTGGTTAGATGACACAACATTCCCCGGATCCGTACAGAGTGATATCACATCGTTAATGAGAGCGGTCCGCGACGGATCCTTGATGCTCGTGGACTGCGACGGCGTCACCTCGAATAACAAAATGGACATCGAATCGTCAGAGACGTCCGCAAAACGGTTGTTACTGAACGAAAGTGATTTTCTTTCCGCCGTGGATGTGCGCCGCCTGCGCGGCACCGCCCCGGCACAGACAAAGAAACTGAGAGAGAAAATGACCGTTGAGAAAAAGAATGTCACCGCGGGGTCGCAGGCGATACATGATCCCAAAGGAATGGCAAGGGATGACGAGAACGAACTTACGAAAAGGGAATTGTGGGAAGGCCGTTTGCTGGACCTGTCGTTCGATAATGAACTTTTGAGTATGAAGATGACGCATACGTTACTGCCGGTGATGACCAACAACCTGACCGCATTGAAGGACGCACTTTCAAGCGGAGATGAGTTCGACGTCCTCGGCAAACCGGCGGAGTGGGACAACCATATACTCAATGAAGCACCGTTTGAATTATCACGATACATAGGAAGACATGAGGTGCTGGTGGAACAAGAATTCAGACACCGCCATTTGAGATCGCCGTACAGTGAACGGGATGTCAACCGCCGCTTAGCGAAGATCCATGATATTTGCGTGACCGATAAAGAGAAGTGCGAGAACTCCGTATTCATCGTACTGGGTCTTCTGAAATGGTTCGATACCGACGGCAAGATAATCTATTCTCCTCTGATACTTATGCCCGCGGAAACGGTAATGAGATCGGTGAACGATACGATAAGGATAAGGGCGAAGGACGACGAAGCTGTTATCAATAAGACATTACTTGAAAAATTGAAACGCACACGCGACCTTGATGTTTCGCTCGATCCGTTACCGTCCGACCGGACGGGCGCGGACACGGAAAGCGTGTTCGAAATAATGAGCGACGCAATAAGGGCGATGGACGGATGGGATATCATAAAGGGGGCGTTCATCGGCGTCTTCAGACCGGAACGTTATGATGTATGGAATGACCTCAGAGGACGGTCAGCCTCATTATTTTCTAATAAGCTGACAAAGAGTTTGATGGAAGGAAGACTGACGTGGCCGCAGGACCCCGTTAACGATGCGGACCTTTACAAAAAAATGATGCTCGTCTTCCCTGCGGAGAACGAACAGCTGAAAGTACTGAAGGCCGCCTCGTCCGGAAGGACATTCATCCTTGACTGTCCGTCCAACAGCGGAAGACGGAGAACGATATCCAATATCATAGCGAATGCCGTATATCAGAACAAGACGGTGCTGTACGTATCCGAGAATGACGGAACGCTGCGGTCGATGAAGAGGTCCCTCGATGATGCAGGCATAGGAAAATTCTGCCTTTATCTGAACTCCGGAAGCGCAAATAAACAGAAGGTGCTCGAACACTTCAGGAATGTGTTCGATTCTGCATCCTCATCATACGTGGAAGATTTCTCATTACGTGCCGACGGTATTGAAAAGATGTGCACGGAACTGAGCGCACCCGTCCGTGCGATACATAAGAGAACGAACATGGGCAGGAGCATCCATGAACTTGTGATACAATACGACAGCGTCCGTTCGGAGAAGATAAAAAATATTGACATCCCTGACGCACTGATCGATACGATAACACCTGACTCGGCGGTAAGATGGGAAGGGATGGTGAAAGACCTCATAGCGGCGGGAAAGGCGCTTGGCCATCCGTCCAAGAACCCGTTGTCCGATACCGGGATATCCGAATATGACAACAAGACGGGACTGAGGATAACAGAGCGGCTGAAAGAATGGATCGCCGCCGCAGAGGATACGGAAAAGGCGTCGGATCTGCTGGTATCATCGGTCGCACCGGACCGCATGCACGGAGCAACGGAACTTGCCTCGCTCCTGATATCGCTGAATGATCTGCCGAAAGGCATGCTTGGTACCGACGATCTTACGGCAATGAATCTCAGGCTGCATGATCTTCTGAAAGTTCTGAGAAGAACGTTCGAGATGGTCAGCAATATCTCTGAGACGCTGTCCCCTGATACAACAGAGGAGAGCATCGAGATACTGAAGAAACAGCGCGAGCACATTGCTTTAACGCTGGAAAGACTGGACAGCGTGCGTTTGCCTATCAACATTGGTATAATAGAAGCGTACATGGCCGAATTACTGTCAGTGGAGAACTCCATGGTACGTCTGTTCAAACTTTTGAATGACGTAAGGACGGAATGGCATGATTCCATTCTTTCCGTGAGCATGGAAGACCTGATACACAGATGGATGGACATAAGCGGAAGGAGATTGTTCGCCGGTAACGCAAAAAGGATGTTCATGTTCGAACTTGCCGAACATCTTAAAAATTCGTTCGTGACCTTTGACGGTGTACCGAACGCATTGCGTTATGTGGAGGACCACGGTACGCAGACCGAGCACGTAAAAAGATCGCTGGAAGCGGTGGACGTGCTGAGCGGCGGAACGTATGAACAATTAGGGGACGAATGCCGTTCCCTTGAGACGTTATATTTAGAAACACTGAAAAAAATAGAATCACTGAGATCGTACGGGGACCCGGACAAACTTTGCAGAAAGTATTCGGAGACGTCTGAAGTGCAAAGATACGCATCGGAGCTTGCATCCGCCGCCGGAAGATCTGAAAATGAACGTAAGGCCGTAGAATATCTTCTGGACACCGACATCTCCAAAATAACAAAGAACGACGACATCAAAGAATGGAAGGAATTGAGTAAAAAATGGCTGAACAACATCAAAGGGTTCAAGAACGCCGTACAATGGAACAAATGCCGCAAAGAACTGGAAAA
>JAIRJQ010000107.1 GCA_031260545.1 Methanomassiliicoccaceae archaeon
GTACGAAGAGCTGATGGAACACATATGGAAAACGTACAGGACGCTAAGTGAGCGAATACCCGCAGAGGACTCGAGATACGTGCTTCCCGGCGGGTGTACGACGAACATCACAATAACAATGAACGCCCGCGAACTGCTGCATTTCTTTTCGATAAGGTGCTGCAACCGCGCTCAATGGGAGATACGCGACATGGCAGACCGTATGCTCGAGATATGCAAGACCATATCACCAGTAATTTTCAAGAAAGCAGGCCCGCCATGTCTTCGCGGACCGTGCCCCGAAGGAAAACTTTCGTGCGGTAAACCCCGTTCCGAATTAAAAAAGATTAAATAGGGTATCCACTTAATCCGCCTTACTCGGTGAACGATATGGGAAGGATCAGACCTACATACATCAAGAGAGTGTCAATAGAACTCGTCAACAAATACCCGGAGATCTTTACAGATGACTTCGAGAACAACAAAGCACTTGTAAGCTCCTTAACGGATGTTTCCTCAGTTGTTATGAGGAACCGCATCGCCGGATACATATCGCGCTACCGTTCACAGGTAGAGCTGTAAACCAATTAACAAATTCTAATGCCCGCGTGGGGTAGCACGGATATCCTGTGAGATTGCGGATCTCTTGACCCGAGTTCAAATCTCGGCGCGGGCACCAATATCTCCTCCAAAGTTCTGCAAATATCATACTGGCCAAAGCGCCGTTTACTGAAAAATCATTAAGTATAACATACAATATACTTGTATATGGTGATAAAATGCCGCCGCAAGTATCCCTGTATATAGACACCATCCTTTACATGGAGATTAAAACAAAAGCGAAGGAGCAAGGTGTATCCATATCAAAATATGTCAACGATTCAATGAGGAAATCGATCGATGATAGCTGGCCGGATGAATTACTTGAACTTTGGGGTTCATGTAAAGATGATCCGATAGAAGAGCCCGAAGAGATCCCCTGGGAACTTAACATAAAGAGGGACGAGATATGACGTATTATCTGGACACAAATGTTATGATATCTTTGCTAAATGACAAAAATCTGAATATTATGCGCAGGATGACATCTCTGGCAAGGAGTAACGTCAAGATACCATCCATGGTCATGGGAGAGTTTATTACCGGAGGCATCAAAGGCGGTAGCGAACGCAAAAAAAATAACATAAACAAACTTCTTTCTATGTTTGAAATAGTGCCGTTCGATGCGGAGGCAGCAGTAATATATGCGAAGATAAGAGCGGAACTGGAAAAGAAAGGGAATACAATAGGCTCTAATGACCTGATAATCGCAGCGACCGTTCTGTCGCGCGGAGGAATATTGGTAACGAACAACACAAAAGAATTCTGTCGTGTTGAAGGTTTGCAAATCGAAGATTGGAGTAAGTGATGATCAAATGCCGGAAATAACCATAGACCTGAGTGACGATCTTTACGATAAAATAAGACTAAGGGCAGAAGCAAAAGAATGGTCAGTTTCCGAACTTGTCAAAACTGTGATAATCGAGCGTTTCAACGGTTGGCCGGCAGGATTCTTTGAAAAATATGTTGGCATATTCAAAGACATTCCATTCGAAGAACCCGAAGAGATCCCATGGGAGCTGAACATTCCAAGACTCTCTTTTGACGATTGAGCTCACTCTTCCGGCCAGACCTTTTTCATAATATCGAGATCACCGGGCGGGACGATCCTTGCGATCTCCTCTTCGGGAACATTGAACAGTTTTGCAAGCTCGGCATTCTTCTTGTTGCCTTTGACCTTTGTCGGAGCTATGATCACATGCTTCTGCGAGATCTTCGAAACAACGTCAACGGGGCCGCACATTACTTTTCTTGCATTCTCATATGTTATTTCACCGATCGCCAGCTGCATTGGTAAATGGTATTCATAATTCCTCTTTCCGCGTATCACGAACGCACCTCTCGGAAGAAACTCGCCAGCCTGCGGTGTTTTGCTCACCTGGTCGGGATACACCCAGAATGCGTTACCCTCCGGTATGCTCGACATCCACGCCTTTGATTGCGTTACGGAGAATATGCACGCTTCTCTGAGATCGTCTTCCTTAGCGGATGCGCCGTTCTTCACCACTACAGAAGGAGCACCGTGAACGTCCGCGTGCACGTAGACATCCTTTTCTTTCATATGCTTCTTAACAACCTGGTCATTAGTGTGTGCGTCCCGTCCGGCAAGCACTAACATCCCATTGGAAGAAACGAACCACTTGTACCTCTCGAACCAGAATTGTTTTGTCGGCTGCGCACGCGATAACGCTAACGCACGTGCCTTTGCGAAACCCTTGGTCTTGCGTTCAAGCTGTTCTTCGCTCTCTTTCAACGCAACCGTTGCCCTGGTAGCTTTTTCATTGATATCCTTGCTCTTTTGGTAGATGTCCGAGGCGTTCGCATCGATGCCCTTGGTGTAATCCAATGCAACTTTCATTCCGTCGAGGTCTGCAGTGACATTGCTCTTCGATGGGTCGATCGCATTTACGAACTTGATCTTCATCGCGCCTTCCTTGAGCTTCTCCCACGTGAGTTTTTTTGATTGAACGCTGAGGACATCAAGCAGTTCATTCACTTTTTTATAATTGGCGTAAATGGAATCTGCGCGCGTCTTCAGATCGGCCGCTTCCATCCTGTACTCATCAATGGTCTCCTTTTGACGGTCCACTCTGCGCTGAAGCTTTTCCACCTCTGGGTCAATGAACTCTTCATCCTCATTTTCTTTTACGGCAGCGATCATATAAGCGATCGCGGCAGACATTGAATCGAAGATCTCCTTTTCATATCCGCTGTATATCGTCATATCTGCCGGTGATATCTCAACGATGTCCTCATCGTCCCGATACATTATCGCCTGCGTCGATGACAACGCGGAAGAGACGATGTCGCTCATCGTTCCGTGTATATTCTTTATGTCATTTTCTTTCAGTTCGGAGGGCTTGGTGTTCTTTTGGATCCCGGTGCGTTTGCATATCTCCTCTGCGTATTGCCCGCCGAGGTTAGCATCCGTAGCTAACGTCCTAACGAGATCGACGGACGAACTCATCACCAGCTGCTGAAAATGTTCGAATGTTGACGCTGTCGGGTCAAAACGAGCGCGCGGCATGACGTACTCCTCCCCCGGCCTTACGGTCCTGTCCCTTCTCACTTTGTGGATAAGACAATTCATTATCTTTCCGTCCAGCACCAAAAGAACATTACCGCCGCCGAACATCTCAAAGATGAGTTTGTATTCAGCATCCGCTTTCAATACCTCAACGATGACGATCCTGTCAAAACCCGCTTGTATTATTTTGCCTATACGCGCGTTGTCAATATATTTTCTTAGGAACGAAGCAAAGGATGTCGGCGCTGCGGGAGTTTCGGGTTTCTCCTCGGGCATATGAAGCCATATTTTGTCTTTGAAGAACAATTCCTGTTTTCCCTGCCCCTGAACATTCAATCTGAACAGTACGTTCCCTGCGCCCCAATGGAATATCTTGTCCATGTGCGCGTTCTCGAGAACGGCCATTTCTTTTACGACAGCGCGCACATCAAATGCGCTCATTTCCTTCTTCATCGGGTCTGCATATGGGGGAACCAAAATAAAGGTTCTCACAAACTATATCAATGAGAGTTTTATTAGACGGAACACACGCCGCTGTGGCTAAGGGGTATAGCGACGCCTTGGTAAGGCGTAGGGCGCGGGTTCAATTCCCGTCAGCGGCTCTCTTTCTTCAACAAACGACAATTAATTATTCGGATGTCGTTATGTGATCGATGCACAGATCACCGAATGAAGACCCGGAGAATGATCTAGGCCGTTGGATGACAGAACTGAAGGTCCGCGGAATAGAACTGGACCTTTGGGAATTCAGCATCGACCAGATAATAAATGAATGCAGGTCCAAAGATATCGATCTGTCAGAGGACGAGATATTGGAGATCCTAGAGAAAGATCGCCTGCGCGGAGGGCTAACAAGGCTCTACGAAGGATATTACAGATGCGAATGATCAGAACAGCGATGTCTGCCTTGTTCTTGTTTCAAACTCGGTCAGATATTCGAAGACCTCCTTCTGATCATGAAGAATACCGTGCTTCCTGCATTCATTGCGGAATATATTCATCAAACGGTCGCTGTTCGGACTTCTGCATTCATACGAGTCGCCAAACCTTTGTTCGTATCTTTCTCTGATCCCGGGAAAATGTTCGTCAAGTTTTTTGTAAAAGTATTCTCTGTCGCCGTCACGTAACGTCACGCCGAAACCGAAGCAGAGGATCCCGCGAACTTTGGCTTTAACGCAATGATCCAATAATCCTCTGAGGTTGTCCTCCGTATCGTTTATGAACGGAAGTATCGGACATAACCAAACGACCGTCGGTATCCCGGCGTCACGCATCTTTTCAAGCACACGGATACGTTCTGAAGTCGATGATACATGAGGCTCTATTATTTTGCAAAGGGCATCATCAAAAGTGGTCAGTGTGATTTGCACAACGCATTTGCTCTTGCCGTTTATAGCTTTTAGGATGTCCATATCTCTCAGTATACGGTCCGATTTCGTCAGTATCGATAATCCGAAACCATGTTTCTCGATCACGGAAAGGCATTGGCGCGTCATTTGTAATTCACTTTCAATATGCATGTAAGGGTCGCACATCGCTCCCGTGCCGATCATGCACTTTTTCCGTTTTCGTAACAATTGTGCCTCTAGTATCCTGGGTGCGTCGCGTTTCACCTCAATGTCCTCGAAATCATGGTCCATCTGATAACACGTGCTGCGGCTGTCGCAGTATATGCATCCGTGGGTGCAGCCGCGGTAGATGTTCATCCCGTTCTTAGGCGAAAGTATTGTTTTATGGTCCGCATAGTGCATGTTCTCGCCGGTCACACCATCTTGTAAAAGACGAATCCCGACCATATCTTCGGGAAAAAGTATGTAGTCTTTTTGGGCATTCTTTTCCCGATGGAGGAGAGGTCCCATATCATTTTCAGACTAGGTGTGTTGAGAACGATGGCAGCGTCGTATTTCCCGGCATCCATCTTTTTCCTGACGGAATCGAGTTCCGCATCATACGATACCTTCACCTTTCCCTCGTTGTATCCGTATACGCCTTTGATGATCAGTTCCTGAGCAACGTAAGTGTCAAGGGATAAAAGGGGATCCCCTGGAGAATCATACTTAGCCAGATAACATTTTCCTGATTTGAAAACGAT
>JAIRJQ010000127.1 GCA_031260545.1 Methanomassiliicoccaceae archaeon
TGTGGACTGATGTTATTCATGTTTATCACTCATTTCTCTTATGTTCTCTGTTATCCTTATCCATCCAAGGTATGAGTTCAGTGCCGCCCTCATTGCTGACGGGTCCTTCGCCAACACCTTTATTGTGACTATATCGCCGTTACGGGTGATATCACTTTCCGTTCTCGGCAGTTCACGGCCGATCTCGGGTGAAAGGGTTGAGAGGATGACGTTTGCGTCACCCGTCACAATAAGCACTGCGCTCAGCATGATCGTACTCAGTCGGACCTCAGGACCTTCTTTATGTTAGGTCTCTCTTTGTAGAAGATCTTCGATCCGCACTTCTCGCACTGTAGTCCCAATGTACTTACATTCCTGATGGGTTCGTTGCATTTTCCGCATCTGTACAATCATATCACCTTTTTATCAGTTCACTCGGAGACCTTCGATATCTCCTTCTTCGCCACTGGCGTGTATGCGGATGCGGCGAACTTTGCGCTGCAGTGCCTGCACAGCCAGATGCCGGAGCTCTCCCTCTTCACAGAGGTGTGGTGGCATACCGGACATTCATGGCGGATCTTCTGAATCTTTTCGATGTTCTTCACCCTGTTGCGGATGACTACACCGTATCTTGCTCCAAACCTGCCGGAGCTTCCTGCCTTTACCGTTCTTTTGGTCATGTTATTCACCCAATGATCTTCCTTATCTCTTTCCCCTTGTCCAACGCCAGGTCGAGGCACTGCGTAAGTTCGTCAAGGGTTATCGTCCCCCTGCCTCCCTTCTGCATTGCCCTGAAATTGCCGTCATCATCGGTGGTGACGGTAAGGCGAGCGGAAGATATCTGTTCCTCGTCGAAATTTGGGTCAAGTATTAAAGTGTTTCCTATCTTCGCAGCCGTGACAGAAATAGGTATGCACCTGGTCGGTAACGGATGGTTGTCCCCCTTACCGTACTGCTTGGCCGGTACGATGGCGCTCTTCAGTGCGGACACAGCGGCCAGATTCGTCGCGTCGAACAAATTGCCGTCGTAATTTAACGCATAGATATCGATGAAGCACATCCATACCTCTTTGCCTGTCTCTATGCACAATGCTTCAACATCCACCATGCCGGATTCGCGGATACCGCGGTCGACGACACGTGCCAGTTCTATCGCGTCCTCTCCCGGCGGCCCTGATTCGAACAGCGGGTGCGCCATAGGTATAAGTTCCGCGCCTGTTGTCAGAACGCCCTTTCCAGGTGTGTCCCCGAACGGCGTACCCGGGATTATCTTCACACCGACAATAACTTCTGTGCTGCCGTATTTGACTATCGCCGAACCATCGGCGCTTTCTATAACTCCAGTTTCAACTGAAATGTTCCTGATGTCCTCCGGGCCGCGGCCGTCGGTCCTTTTCCCCTCTTTCAGCATACTGATGATGTGATTTTTCCTTATCTCAGAGATAACAGTCCTACTCATCGGAAACACCATCCTTCATTGCCGCTGCATATCTTCTTTTCAATGCATCCTTCTGCAGTTCATATATCTCATGACATGCGGACACGCCCATCTCGATGGCGTTGTCGAATTCCTCTCTTGTCATGTTCCCGTCCATCTGCAGCAATACGATCTCATTCGTTTTCGGTATGATGGCAAGAGGAACGTCCGCCTGTCCGAAGTTGTCCTCTTCCTTGTTCAGATCAAGCAGCACCTTTCCGTCCGCTTTTCCGACGGCGATGGACGGTATTATGTCCCTCATCGGTATCCCGGCATCAGCGAGCGCCACGGACGCTGCCGTAAGACCGGCACATCTCGTTCCCGCGTTCGCCTGAAGTATCTCGATATAAACATCTATAGACGCCCTCGGATACAGCTCCGTCAGTACGACCGATTCCAATGCTTCCGCAATGATCTTCGATATCTCAACGGAACGTCTGTCGGGACCGGGTCTTTTTCTGTCACTCACAGAGAATGCCATCATGTTGTATTTACACTGAATGATCGCTTTCGTAGGGTCCTGAAGATGTCTGGGATGACACTCCCTCGGTCCGTAAACAGCCGCACGAACTTTGTTCTTCCCGATCTCCACATACGCGGAACCGTCCGCATTCTCAAGCACTCCTGCTTCTATCTTTATATTTCTCAGCTCTCCGGCCTTCCTTCCGTCAAGCCTTATTCCTTTTTTATTGACCAATTCTAAATCTGATTGTCCGCTCATGATCATTCCTCCTCAGGCTTGATCTTCGATCCTATGAATTCTTTCACCCGTTCGGTGAGATTGCTCGTCTGTGCTTCTTTTTCTATCATCTTTATCGCACCCACCGCCACGGTGACACTGTCGGTGTCCCCGTCGACCCAGATGCGTCCGTTCTGACCTACGAATATCCTGCAGTCGGTCATGTTCTTGATCATCTGTATCATGGAACCGCTTTTCCCTATCACGCGGGAAACTTTAGAATGCGATATCTCGGCGATCTGTCCTCCCTCAAGTTTTCTTAATCCGGAGTCGTTCATTGTGACCTGGATCTTCATGCTCTCATCGACCATGAGGATCTTGGCCATTATCATCTCTCCTATCTTAAGAAATCTCGACGTGTCGCCGAACTCCACCTTCCACGGCACCTCGTTGACATGCAGCGGCGCCGGATACGGCGCGTTGATGTCAACAAGCCAATTCGACGGCCCTATGTCCACGATCATTCCCAACACCATATCTCCGGGCGCCGGCATGTATCTCCCTCTTAGAGGGATTATACTGACGGTACCGGAGAACAAATTCTTAACACCCAGTCTGGATGCGTATATCTTGCCGTCAAGCACGTACGTGCCGTATCCCGGTCTCGATCCGCCGTTATCCAGCAGATCTCCCGGCACGACTATCTCTCGCGCGGGCCTGGCATCTCTTTTCTCCATTTTTATCACTTCTCAAATGTAATTTTTTTTCTTTTCTCAGAGGAGCTTTACGCTCGCATGTCCTTTCGTTCTGTCGTTCAGTTTTGATGTCAATTCGGTTATGACGCCGGCGGGTATCTCCATCAATCCAATCCAGGAGCCGTCCTTTTGCCATTCCTCTCTTTCCACAATACCGTAATGCGCAAGCTCGTCGAAACATTTTCCGTAATCGTCCGCCCTGAGCTTTATCGCTATTTTGCTTTTTTCGAATTTTATCGGAAGAAGCGGACGAAGCAATTTCATCGCATCATCGACCTGCGACTCAACAGACTTGAACGGGTCGACGTGGAATTTGGCTTCCGTCAACGCGAGCTCGATCCTCATGGGAGGATGCGGTGTCTTCGTCTGCGGGTTTATCGCATTTCTTGCGATATGTGCGATGATGCGGTTGCGCTTCGCTTCGAGCATCTCCTTCCTTTGTTCGGCGGTGACCTGTATCTCACCTTTCGAAACGATCTTCCTTGCTATTTCGCCGATATTTTCCGTACCGAAGACCTCTTTTATCTTATCCTCGGCGGGCCTGGTGCCCTTACTGGCGTTCTTGAAAACATCCTCCACCGCCAGATGGCCGGCGATGTCCACATCTTTGCCGTCTTTCAGATATTTCACGACTTTCGGATCTAAGAGTATCTCAAAGGTCTCGCCATGAGACTCAAGTTTGGCAACCACCGCATCGTCGAGACTTACCATGAGCAATGCCTCAGAGCTTTTTGATAAGCCCTTCAAGCTCGCTCTCGATGAGCCTTCTGAACTTGCGGTCGCTGTCAACGACGCCCACTTCAATTGTTTGCGCCGTCAATGCCTCGTCGATCGCAGCTTTTAATGCTTTTATTCCCAAAAGCACAGCATCGTTGTACGTCATGTTGTCCTTGAACTCTTTCTCAAAGATCTCCATAACGACCGGCCTTCCCGCACCGATGCACCCTGCCCGGTACGCGACAAGCGCGCCGGAGGGGTCCGTCTCGAAAAGATGGGCGCCGAGGTCATCGACACCGGCCATCAGCAGCGCGGTGCCGAAAGGTCTCACGCCGCCGTACTGCGTGTAATTTTGTTTGAAGTCGCATATTTTTTTCACAAGACCTTCAACGCCGATATTCTCGCCATATGTTATCTTGTGTACCTGCGCATCCTTCCTTGCCTGATCAACGAGCACTCTGGCATCTGCGACCAGACCGGACGTTGCACAGCCGATGTGCGAATCGATACTGTAGATCTTCTCGATCGATCTGGGTTCAACAAGCCTGCTCGGCACTCTTTTATCAACGATCAGTATGACCCCGCTCTTGAATTTCAGTCCTATCGTAGTAGTTCCCTTTTTCACTGCCTCGCGGGCATACTCTACCTGGAACAGCCTTCCGTCCGGAGAGAAAACGGTTATCCCTCTGTCGTACGCCATTTGTCCTGGTTGCATTTTATTATTCCTCCTCTCTGTCCGTCACCCGTTACTATGAGGCAATATATATGTGTTACATACGCCCGCGCTGTACTTAAATCGGAAGCCGCATTCAAAATCCCGGCAAATACCGCTCCCGGGGCCCGTTATGCGGTAGCGCAACGAAAGCTCATACCATAAGGCCATCGGACGATGCGCTGAGATCACGGACTGCGTATCTCACACCTTTCTCGGCGGACGCAGTCTTTCGAGCTCCGGATATCTTTCCCGGAGTGTTCGTAACGTCCCTGATGTTCTCAGCGATACGGAGGACGGGTCAGCATTCCTCATTACTGTGATCGTTGAATCAACACTGCCGGGCGTGCACCGCACGATGCACCACCCTTCCCTGCACTGTATGACGTACGGAGGATCGCCGGAGGCCTTCCGCAGTGCGGATATCAGCGTTTCTTTACCGAACAGCGGATCGACCGTGAATGCGACGTATCTTCTCCTTCCTGTCTTTTCCTTCACCGTCATTGGATCACGTCCGTTTTCCTGAGCATACGTCGTATTCTTTGCCGCATTTTTTACACACGGGGTGATTAACATCAAGCTCCGCGCCGCACCCGCATGTGAATACGCCGTCATGATTGATAACGGCGCCGCATTCGCATACGGTGCCGGTGACATCAGAACCGCATGACGGGCACGTCACGTAATCAGGCATATCTTTTTCGAATGAGCCGTATCCGCATCCGCAGTAGGGGCAGGTGCCGACGGGCTCAGCACAGGTATCGTGGAATTCATTACCGCATCCGCATCTCGCGATCATTTCGCTTTTCAATATCTTTCCGAAGCATATCCCGCAAATATCCTCGGACGCCTTCTTTCCGGACCTCTTTTTGATCTTCCGCCGTGAGACGGTACGCATGTCGTTCTTCACCCTAAGTATAAGAAAAAGGACCACGAGAACGACAGATAACGCAATGATAGTAACGGTCGCGAATGTAATCGAATCCATGGGCCGTGATACACGAACTGCAATAAAACTTCTCCATTTCCGCCGGCGAAAAATATGTTTCGTATTGTTACGAAGTAATTTTGTACAAGGTGCATAAACAGGGGTAAAAATATCCTTGTTGTACAATCGTTATCACACTAAAAAAATAACGTCTGGCTATATCATTTTAACAGACGTTTTCGTGGTCAAAATTTTTTTTTCACGTTAAAACATAAAAGGTCTAACAATATAGAAACTATACCATATATAAACGTTGCGTAGAAAGGATTAAAGTACCCCTATGTATTCCACTTTTAGTTTCCAAAACACAAAAGGTATAACGGAGGCAAAGATTTGACAAAATCAGCATTGGTTATAGGTGGGGGAATCGCAGGGATCCAAGCTTCATTGGACCTAGCGGACAGGGACATTCATGTCTACCTCGTTGAG
>JAIRJQ010000002.1 GCA_031260545.1 Methanomassiliicoccaceae archaeon
TGAATTCGAGAGAGGAATTCGATTCTGTCATACGTTCGTTGGAAAAGGCGAGATTCAGATCGATGCAACCGCTGGATGACGCATATTTGAGATTGGCGCTGTTTCATGTGTTCATGAGAAATGAGTTCAGGATAGACCTATTCTGCAGGACCGTTTGCAATAAGTTCTCACTTTCTGAGGGCATGATGAAAAGATCCACCGAGATTGAACGGTTCGGAACGATAGTGCTGCATGCGTGTTCGGTGGAAGATATACTCTTGTTCAAATGCATGACCGAAAGAGAAGGTGATGCGGATGATTGTTTGCGTATAAACCAGGATCATTTGGTGGACTGGAACATCGTATTGAAGGAAGCACAGGAACAATCCAGAACAGGACAGGGCGTATGGATAACATGGATAACCGTAAGGCTAGAAGATCTTGAGGACATGGGCATCCGTGTTCCGATCATGAAGGAGATGCGCAACCTCTCAGATGAATATATCGAAAAATGGGAGCATGACCTGAAATTAAGAAATCCTGAGAAATTTTGAAGAATTGTTCATTCCAGATATATCGCAGGCCTTCCGGGAATTGCAGCTTTGGATTTTCCCTGCGGATCGTATATCCCCTGGTCGTCGGCTGACATCACTTCCACTTTCGTTCCCGTTTCGAATGATATGAATTCCGCGGCCGATGACAGATGTTCCTTTTCGTTCAATTGCAACAATGCGCGCCGTCCCTCATTGGATGTCCTGCTCATGTCCACGGCCAGCTTTTTAGCAAGCTCGGACACCGCCTTGCCGTGTTCGCGTATCGACGGGTCGGACATGCACATCTTCGTCAGCGTCGGAATATCAAGTTTTCCCGAATCGGCGAGGTTCAATGCGATCTCCAGCACCTTTGTCTTCCAGCTCTGCGTTGTGTACACGACGACACGTTTCGGATTGATCTTAGTGACCTTGATTATTTGCGATATGTCCGATATCACATCGCGTATCAGCGTCTCACCGAACTCGGCGCCCGCGTTCCCCGGGCATGCGTCCGGATATTCGTACTCCGATACCATTCCTTTGAACTTGCATATGCTCCATAGTTCTTCCGCAACATGCGGAGTTATCGGTGCCATCGCGGATATCCAGATCTTCAGCGCGTTCCTTATCACCTCGGAATTACAGCCGCCTCTGCGCAGATACCATTTCATGTCGTTGAACATTTCAAAGTACGTTTCCGACGCAAGTGAGCGCAGATCGAATTTCTTCATGCTTTCATGTATGATCGACATGTGCGTCCCGAAACGGGAGATCAGCCACCCGTCCACGTCAGATGACTTTTCAAGATCGGTTATGGAATTCAATTCCTCTGTCATCGTTATGATCTTGTCAAGACGCTGCCTGTACGACATAACGATGTCCTCATCCCATTCCACATCCGCGAAAAGCGATGCCACGTGAGCATAATACAATCTTAACGAATCGACACCGAACATCTCGGCCGCGCCGGGTATCGGTTGAGCTCCGCCCTTGGATTTGGATATCTTGCTCTTTTTGCCGGTGATGTACCAATTCACGGTTATGCCGCGCGGCAGTTTATCATCCGGCAATATCGCCGCATGATTGAACAGGAACGTTGGGAAGTGGACGGTCATGTGCTCCTTCCCTCCTAAGTTAAGGTCCAACGGATACCAGTACTGCACATCCTTGCGTATCTTTTCCAGGAGTTCCTTTGATATGCCGGTCGCCTTTGACACTTCATCAGCTTTGCCTTTCTGCAGGACCACGTGATCGAAAAAGGCTTCCGTCATTTGTTCCGGTTCGATCTCCTTATTGTTGGCGTACATACAGATCACGTAATACAACGGATACAACGTTGAATCGGATATCGCCTCTATCGTCCATCTCTCATCGAACGGGAACTTCGTTCCCAGCCAGTTCCCCTGTCTTACGCATGCGCGTTCCCGGAACCATTCGAGAACGCCGTGCACGTTGTTCTGATACTCAACGGGATTTATCTGCATATTTCTGCAGTGGTCGCTCGTGCGTTTTGTTAATGCTTCATCTGCATAATTGATGAACCATTGGTCGTCGACGCGTTTTATCATAACTTGGTTGCCGCATCTGCATATGACCTCCTCGGTAAGATCATTGAACAGTTCGGCCTCGCCTGATTCTAACATTTCTGCTCTCATCTTATCCTTCGCTTCTTCCACGCGGAGGCCTGCGAATTTACCGCAGATGTCCTTCATGCGGCCCATGTGGTATCCGTCCTTGTATACCTGCTTCTTAGCGTCCAGAAGTTCCGGGGCACCCGATCTTTTTATTCCCATCCTTTCGATGATATCTTTCGCCGGGAAATCTCCGTAGCCGTCTATCGAAATTATTGATATCGGTACTGCGGAATCTATCTGCTCTTTCGTTAAATTATATTCTGATATCATATTCGGATCGTTCTTCACGTCCATCAGCGATATCCAATCGTCCGGCGCGTCCGACGGTACTGATGTCACCAATCCGGTACCGACGTTCGGATCGCAGAAGTTCGCCGGAAATACGGGAACGGTACGGTGGATCATCGGTGCTTCGCACATCCATCCCACCATATCTTTGCCGCGGATCTTACCGACAACTTCGCAATCATCCTTTTGATAAGCTAGTTTTTTCGCTGCTGCCGGTGATACCACCCATATTTCTCCGCCCTTTTTCATTTTAACATATTCTACGTCCGGGTTCACCCAGAAATTGACCTGACCGTATACTGTTTCGGGCCTGAGAGTTGCGGCAACGAGTGTCAGATCTTTACATTTGAACTTCAGTAACGTGTATTCCTGCGTCTCCGCGTTGCCTCCCTTCGCAATGTCAGTTTCGGAGGGATCTATCGCCACCGGCCCGCATTGCGGGCATGCGGCCGCATAATAAGGTTTTTGGATCAGAAGTTTCGCATCATTGAGTTTCATGAACTGCCATTCCATGAACTTCTTGTAATCAGGGTATAACGTACACGTAAATCTCCTCCAATCTGCGAGGAAACCGAATTTTTTCCAATAATGATTGATATAGACGTCATTGAAGAACCATACCGCGGACAACGGGTCCTCCAGTTTTTTTAATTCATCGTCGGTACATCCGTTCCTTTTCATGTACCCGATTATTCCCTCTTCCTTCTTTGCTATCCTGCTCGCTAACGTGATCGCGCCGTTCCCTGTCGCATGCGTGCCTACGGGGAACATTACGTTATGGCCGGTCATGCGCTTATATCGGCCTATCGCGTCAACATAGGAGAATCCTCTCATGTGTCCGACATGCAGATATCCCGTCACGCCGGGATATGCAAAGATGAGCATGAACTTCGGTCTTTTATCATCTCTGTCTGCCTTATATAAAGCAGCGTCGGACCATTTCCGCTGCCACTTATCCTCCATTTCTCTGTAACTAGACGCCATGTTTACATCCGGATATCACGGGATATGCGTCTATATTATATATTTATTCGAAAATATACTGTACGACATATGTCAGACATACACGCGACCCTTATTGTTCGCGTAAAGACCTTTTCGGGTCTGTATGACGATGTAAGACAATGTCCGACAACTTTATATACCCGCTAAGGTATAGTACTTTTCAGAGTCAAAGGGATGGGCTCTACGAAACCTTAAGATGTGAAACGATGGAAGACAGAAAGATTACGCTCCGGATGGGACCAGAGGAGGGTCGAGCAATGGACACTTTTCTGGAGGAGCACTCAGAGTTCGAGAATCAATCGCATTTGATAAGGACAGCACTGAAGACGTACATGGATAGGGATGCACATAGTACTTCTTCGAAAACAACGGGAAGCGGGATCTTCGTCCGCTTCACAAAAACAGAGCTGGAAACTCTACGAACGATAGCGGAGAGAGAAGACTGCCTCGACGAGGCAGATTTCGTAAGGAATCATGTGAGATTGATCTACACCACCCCGGTGGAGAAGGGTCAATACACTGACGCTCGCCTTGTCGCGCGTGATGTTCCGCTTTGAGCCAAAAAATGAAGGGATGGGAAGCACGGATCTGCGGGGCTTGGCCCCGCTTGTCCGTAAAAATAAAAGAGGGATGGAAATGGAAGCAAAAATATATGCAACAGCAACCGCGCAGACGGTTGAACCGCGCATAGCGGTAGTCGGGATCGGAGGTGCCGGCTGTAACGTCGTCAATGACGTTTACTGGGCGGACGGGTCCTTGGACACCATCGCCATCAATACAGATAAGAACTCACTGAAACAGACAAAAGCTGACAAAAAGGTCTGCCTCTGTAAGGACGTTGCAAAGGGCGAGGGTGCAAAAGGAGACACACTGCTCGGCGAGAGGTGTGCAAGAGCGCATCTGGAAGAGATCAGAGAGGCGCTTGAGGGCCACGACACGGTATTCATCGTCGCAGGGATGGGCGGTGGGACCGGAACGGGAGTTGCTCCTGTGGTCGCGGCGGTAGCTCATTCGCTGAATATGATCACATTCGTCATCGCCATAAGGCCGTTCGGATTCGAGGCGCAGCGCAGAAAGGTAGCAAAGGACGGCATTGCGAAGATATCGGCAATGTGCCCGATGACCGTCGTCATCGAGAACGACAGGATACTTGCAAACGTTCCGGACGCAACGATGAATGATGCGTTCAGGGCCGTCAACCAAAGTATAGTAAAATTCATAACAGAAAAGAAGAAGAAAGTGACCGAAGCGATGATCGCCCAACTCAGCACGATCGAAACAATGATCGAAGGGAACGAACCGCATTCGCTTTCGGCATACACAGAGAATATATCCGCATAACGATGAAGTATCTCCCCGGACGGGCCTAAAAACCCGTCCAACATCTTCTTACGATGAAGTATCTCCCCGGACGGGCCTAAAAACCCGTCCAACATCTTCTTACGATGAAGTATCTCCCCGGACGGGCCTAAAAACCCGTCCAACAATTTTCCTTCGATCAGTTTTATTACCTTTTTATGTTATTACGGGTTGTGCGCATAGGTCTTATTGTCAATCCGATCGCGGGAATGGGCGGTTCCGTAGGCCTCAAAGGTACTGACGGGAACGCATACAAAAAAGCAATGGAATTGGGAGCTATCAGAATGTCGCACCTTGCCGCGAAGCGTGCGTTATCGCTTATACGCGGAGACATTGAGTTCATATCCGCGGAACACATGGGCAGCGATGTTCTCGACTATCTTGAGATACCTCACCTCGTCATTCCGATGAGGTCCGGCGAAACGGACCGCAATGACACCAAAGATATCGCTAACATTATGAAAAAGGACTGCGGCCTGATACTCTTCTGCGGAGGCGATGGAACGGCAAGAGACATACTTGACGCAGTCGGCACAGATGTGCCAGTGCTCGGTATCCCGGCCGGAGTTAAGATGTATTCGTCCGTCTTCGCAACGACTCCTGAGGATGTCCCCAACATCGTGATCGGATTCATCAACGGATACGCAGAGCTGACGGAACGCGAAGTGATGGACATAAACGAGGAAGATCACAGAAATGGTATATTATCGGCTAGACCGTACGGTTATCTTACGGTCCCTTATCTTCCCTCCGTGGTACAGGACTGTAAAGGGATATACGAAGGCAGTAACGAATATGATGAGATAGACGAGGTCGCCGAGTACATAGTATCAACGATGAAGAATGATACGCTGTACATCATCGGTCCGGGGAGTACCGCCGGACAGATAATGAAACGCATGGGCCTTGATCATACGATCCTCGGGATCGATGCGGTATTCGACGGTAAAGCGGTCGGTATGAATATGAACGAACGCGCTTTACTGGATCTTGCCGGCAAATATGAGAAGATAATACTTATATTAGGAATAATAGGAAGACAGGGGTTCTTCCTGGGCCGCGGCAACAAGGAACTGACGCCTTCTGTTATAAGGAGGATAGGCACTGATAATATAGTTCTCGTCTCGAGCATCACGAAACTCAATGATCTTAAAGAACTGCATGTCGACACCGGCGATCCTGAACTTGATAAAGAATTAAAAGGATATAGGAAAGTGGTTTTCAGGTACGCGCGGGAACGCCTGCTTAAGGTGGATTAATTCGTGAGTTTAAGCTCCTCGTACTTGTACACCTTCTTCGGACAGGCGAACTGACATCTTTGGCACGCTGTTCCGAGGCAGTTCTTGGTCTTTATGCGCAGCGTTCCGTTCGGCTCTTGGACCATTGCATTCTCGGGACATTCCCTTACGCATTTACCGCACCTGTCGCATCCGGCGAAGATACCTATGAGTTCCGTTCCGAAGTCCTTGATTATTTTGAGACCTTTGTCACCGAGTACCGGTATGTCACGTTCGGTTATTCTCGTTATCTCGGGTCTGCCTCTTACTTTCGGAAGCTGCTGTATGCCTAACGCCTCAAGGTTGGCGTTGTACATCGCCATGGGCATTCCTTCGTCCCAGTACGCAAGTTCCTGGATGTATATGCTCTCGAATACCTTATCGGTGGCGAACATCACATGATTCGACCTTATTCCGTCGGCGATCGTCTGCAGCTCGTCCAGTAATTCCGGTTTACGGAGGATGTCGGTGGCCATCGCAAGCGATGTGTTCCCTATCTGATATATCTGGTTGCATGTCGGCGGCAGGAGGCCTATCTTTCTTGCTTTCTCAGCGTCCACGTATGTTCCGGTGGCACCGGACATGTACATTATTTTGAGATCCTCGAATTTTATGCCTGCGTGCTCCAGCAATGTGAAATGACCCGCTCTCATGGCGCCGATGGCCTTTGCGGCTTCGGATATATCATGTTCCGTTACGTATATCCCGTCCTGAAGCTTCAGCTTTCCTTCGAAGACATTCAGTTTCCCCTTTTTCCAGATGTTGTCATCCATCGCCGCCGCGAGAGCCGCAACAACGCCTGTTCCGGTTATACCGACCGCTTTACCGTGCATCTCGCCCTCTTCGACAACTGTGCCCATCGTCAGGTTCAGCAGGTCCCCGGGCACTGGTATGAGGTTCTCGTCCAATACTTTGCATCTCCAGTTGAAATCGTATTCCAGATCGGATATGGCACCGGGGGACGCAAGCATACCTTTCTCTATGTGCTGGCCTTCCATAGCTGGTCCCGCGGCCGCCGAACCCGTGTATATGTTGTCGCCCACCTTTAACGCCATTTCAGCATTCGTTCCGTAATCGGTGACCAGACAGTTCTCCTTTTGGTCCAGGAAACCGCTCTTTACGAGCATGGCCAAAGCATCCGCGCCTATTTCATGTTTAATTGCAGGCGGAACTAAAAGCTGAGCGCTTTTTGGTACATTCAATCCTACTTCCACTGCCGGTATGACCCTTGCGTTGCGCTTTAAAGGTGTGATGCCTTTGGACTTCCACGCCTGTTCGCCTGCATAAGCAAGATCATCGATGTACATGTTCTGGAAAAGTGACAATTGTATCGGGTTGCCGCATATAGCCACTCTTTCCACCTTTTCGAGATCGATGCCCAATTCCCCTATGACCTGATTCACCGTTCCCATCAGGATGCTGTGTGCGATCTCCCTGCCGAGCCTGATGCAGAATGTCAGATGGTCCATGATATTAGCGCCCGGAAGCGGGTGCGATTCCGTCATCGCCGTCGACAGGATCTTGCCTGATGACAGTTCCACCGCATGTGCTCTTATGCCGCTCGTTCCTATGTCTAAAGAAATTCCATACATATGTTTCACCCTAACTCTATAATATTCTTATTCTTTATTTTAAAGCCGTTGTGTACCAGCGCATCTTTCATTTTTGCTGCCAGTTCATCATGGTCGACGTCAACGACCGCCGCCATGAATCTTATGTCTGCGCGTACGCCGACATCAAGCGGACCGTGGTGCTCGACCCCCGTTTTCAGGTCCGTCAGGTTAAATGTTGTTGTCCTTGTGCCGGTCGTGATCGCCATCTTCACATGTCCGAGGAAACATCCCGCTGATGACTTTATCCATTGGGCCACCTCGACCATGGTACGGTCCAGCATATCTGCCGTGTGAACATCCGTTATTTCCGCGTATGCGGTCAGCCCGTGCGCTGTGCCTCCGTAGTTATCTGACGGTTCGCTCATCCCATTATCCTCCGTACAACTTCGTCAATGCCTTCTCCCGTTATTGCGGACACGTATACTATATCTTTTCCGGGGTTCATTCCTCTGAGCTCATTGGATATCCTGTCCGTTTCTTCTTTTGTTGACAGATCCACTTTTGTCATAACGAGGAAATCTGACGGAAGTAATTGTCTCCTGAAGAATTCTTCTTTATTGGCCATCAGCTCGTCGAATCTTTTTGTGT
Organism: Methanomassiliicoccaceae archaeon; assembly: GCA_031260545.1. Taxonomy (GTDB): domain Archaea; phylum Thermoplasmatota; class Thermoplasmata; order Methanomassiliicoccales; family Methanomethylophilaceae; genus Methanomicula. The sequence goes on from JAIRJQ010000002.1 coordinate 8,277, forward strand.
CCGCCAATCCCACGATGACGGTACGGTCTGAATCGATCATCGATGTCCTCACCAGTTCTTTTACCTTATGCGGCAATGCCAATCCTGTAGGCTCTATTATCAGCACGTCGGGATGAATATCGCGGTCAATATTCTTCAGCGCGTTCTGCAGTGATCCCGAAAGGGAGCAGCATATGCACCCGTCGGGCAATTCAACGGCATTGTAACCTTCCGCCTTGATCGTAGCTCCGTCTATGCCGACCTCGCCCATCTCGTTGACCAATATCGCCACCGTGACTTCTTTTTTCCTGCACCTGGCTGCGATCTTCATCAGCAACGTGGTCTTCCCAGTTCCTAAGAACCCTCCTATAATACACGTGAACATGTTAACCATAGACATAAAAAGCGGTATTTATTATCTACTAAAGGAACGAGGATTAAAAAAAGAATTACGTATATTAACATCGTTTAAACAATAGTTACAAACATGCCCCTATTTATTTCTTTCTATAAGTATTAAGGCCATATTGTAGCATAAAACTAATCGCCGTTTAATAGTTTTTAGTTCTGGAATGTGTTATAGCTAGGCTTAAATATAGTTAGTACACTGCCTAATGGATACGGTTATAGGATGTATCATCCATCCTTGCAAAGACGTTTTAATATAGGTAAGACTATTGTTAATATGCGAGCGTTTGGTTCGCCAAATGCTCGGGAGGCAAAGAATATGTTGAGCAAGAAAGGCGTGGACTTTTCGTTCATTCTGAAGCGCTACGATGTAGAGGCTGAGAACCAGAACACACCTGAGTCCATAGCAAAAAAATTGTTGCCCAAAGACGCTGTTTTTAAAGCCTGTGCAGAGGACGTCCTCTACATGAGGTTTAAAGACATCGGAAAAACGGTAACAGAGGCACTGAAATCGAAAAAACCGCTCGAAGTCATCAACGACGGACTTGTTGCTGGTATGGAGATCGTTGGAAAGCT
>JAIRJQ010000061.1 GCA_031260545.1 Methanomassiliicoccaceae archaeon
CGCCTCTCTTCCCTGTACCTGAATACCAGGTGCAGACTGTAGTCGATCCCCAGCGCTATTATCAATATAGGTACCGCGATGGCTATCGTCGACATCTCTATCCCTGCTAATATTGCGATACCGAATGTCCATACCACTGCGATCAGCAACCCAAGAAGGCCTACCAGCGTGTCCCTGAGGTCACGATATATCAGCAGAAGCAACAGCGCAATGACGATTATCGCTATAGGCAGCAACATCGCAATGTCCTTCTGGGCCAGACTGCCGATGTCGTTCATCATCGTCACCATCCCGGCGACCCTTATGTTCAGGCCTGTAGCGGGAGCGAAGGACTTGGCCGTGGAGATTATGTCCTTTTCAAAGCCATTCTGACCATCGTGTATAATGTCCAGATCTGCATCCATTACCGTTATGGAGATCATGCAGCCGCTCGCGGATACGTTGCCGGCTTCCACTATCCTGTCGCTGGTGAGAAGCGAGACAAGCATCATTGCGCTCGGATCTGAAAGGATCGCAGATGCCGTCGTTTTGATCGCGGCAGTAGTGATCGCCCCCGACTTGAACGCGGCTATGAGAACATCGTAATCAGTGGATCCCACCATTGCCTGTGCTATCGCAGACACAGGACTGTTGATCATGAATATTGAAAGATCGGAATAATTTTGTTTGTTCCCGTCCTTATCCGTATACTGCATCTCCGCCAGCGATCTTTCGTATGTCAGGATGTCCACGAACATCTCTTGTGTGAATATGTCCCTTCCCGCATTACGGGCGTCCGCCATGCTCATGACGGACGTTGCTGTTGTGAATTCTTCCGATATTATGTTGGATGCCCTGGTCATTTCGTTGTCGGGTGTGAAACCCCCCTCTTCCATGTCGAACGAGGGGGGGTTGACAGCTATCACACCAAGCGACGCGACCGTGATCATTATGAGTATCGCGATGGGTATAAACGGCCTTTTGGCCATGCTTTCCCCTGCTTTCTTCATGAATTCCATCCTTTTCACCTTTGTTGATGTCCCATGTCATTCCGCTTAACTATATCATGTTAACTTATCTTTGATGCGGGAAACCTGGTCATACAAGTGTGTGAATTATTATTTAACCGTTGTTTTCAATGTTAAGAAGTACTTTCGGACACCTCCCAGCATTCTTTATTAAGTATGGGAACATCATCAAAAACAGACATAAGCGGTAATGCCGCGGAGGTCGATGAAAAATGAAAATGGAAGAACTAACACCCCATATTGAAGAACTGAAAAGGGTGGTCGGAGAAAAAGCGAGCGAAGAGGAATTGATAGACGAACTTAACACGTATCTTAACGTGTACCATGTTTCCATTGAAGCTGCGGTGAAAGGCATCAAAAGGAAATACGGTGATGAAACACCTCTCTTCGTGACCGCATCATCGATCGCCAAAAAAATAAAGGAGATGACGGGAGACGAGAAGAACGTTGACCTCGTTGCAAAGATAGTTTACATCGAGGAGAAACAGATAACCGCCCGAGGGGTCCCGAAAACAATATTCTCCGGCATACTGGGAGATGAAACGGGTACGATACCGTTCACTGTTTGGGATGTCGGAAAATTTGAACTGGTAAAAGGGGAAACATACAATTTCAAAAATGCCTACGGAAAAAAATGGAATGATAAGGTACAGTTGAACTTCAGCGAACGCAGCACCGCCGAAGTTTCTGCGACACCGATAAAAACGCCCGAACGGACAATATCATATTCTGGCGACGTAAAGATATCGGAACTGAGGGAAGGATTGGGGAATGTCACGGTCACCGGAAAGATCGTTTCTGCGGAGAACAAAACAATAACATCGAAAGGAGAGACGAAGACGGTATTGGCGGGTTATATTGCCGATGATACCGGAAAGGTTCAGTTCACCTCCTGGAATGATCTTGGATTGAAAGTTGACGAGGCTGTTTGCGCAAAGAACGCTTACGTCCGGGTCTGGAGAGGGATACCGCAGCTGAATTTTGGGGACCAGTGCGAGATCAGCCGTGTTGACGGCATCTTCCAGAACATCCAGAGCGGGCTGAACAAAAGGAGCATCGCCGATATCATCAAAGTGGGAGGGGGGCTGGACATCGCTGTCACCGGGACAATAGTTGACGTGAGGACCGGCACCGGACTCATAAAAAGATGTCCGGAATGCAACCGCTCGATAATCGGTGACGAATGCACATCGCACGGAAAAGTGGAGGCAGTGAACGATCTCAGGATGAAAATCGTCATCGACGACGGAACGGGTGCGCTTAGCTCCATAGTCACCAGGGATGCCACCGAATCCCTTACCGGCATCACGCTTGATGCGGCGATGGCGATGGCCTCGGACAAAGGCGATCAGGATGCCGTGCTCAAGGCTATCGATGAGAAGGTGCTCATAATGAATGTTACCGCGGTCGGTAATGTATTAAGTGATGACTACGGCCCGATGATGATCGTCCGTGAAATAAAACAGATAGTGACTGATATGAAGAAAGAAGCGGAAGAGCTTATGGTAAAGGTGGAGGCATCTTTATGATCCTCCGAGAAACGGCATGGAGGGTCTTTGCAGGGGAGATGAACCTTTCCACGCTGGAAAGGAAGGGCGATGACGAAAAAGCGCCCACATATCTTATCACACCGCTCGGAACACGGCTGAGCAGGGTCCTCGTCGCCGGAGTGCTTCTGGACAAAGAGAACATAGGAAGCCCCGAGGACCCGTTGTGGAGAGCGAGGATGGAGGACGTATCGGGAAGCTATTTCATTAACGTCGGAAGGTATCAGCCGGAGGCGGCCACGGCGATGGCGTCACTTGAAACGCCTTCTTTCGTTGCTGTCATAGGAAAGATAAGGACGTACCGGCCGGATGATACGAGAATGTACGTTTCCATAAGGCCGGAACGGATCATGAAGATCGATGCGGAGACGAGACAGCGCATTGTTCTGGAGACCGCACAGGCGACGTGGGGTCGTTTGAATAACGTTAAGCTGGCTCTTTCAATGCCGGATGCGTCGATAGATGACCTTGTGACGAAAGGCATGACGCGCGAGGAGGCGGAAGGCGTGACCGAGGCGATTGGTTTCTACGGAACTCCCGAATCGACAAGATATCTGAAGCTCATTCAGAGCTCGTTGAGAATGCTGCTTCCTGACAAAGAGATAGACCTCGGTCTTCCCGAAGATGTTTCCGATATGCCGGATGAGATCGTCATTGACGAGAAAACAACAGCGGGCGATGTCGATAAGGAAGACCTTGTGCTCAATATGCTCGGCGAATTGGATAAGGACGGGCGCGGAGCGCCGATGGACGAGCTCATAAGGCGCGCTGCGACCGAAGGCATCGCTAACACGGAACTTGAGGAGATCACCAACTCCCTTATGGACAAGGGGCTCGTGTACGAGCCGGTGCTCGGACGTCTGAAACGGATCTGAATCGAGTAGGAGGTTGGTGTTAAGCCAACCGTCCTCTCACACCACCCATCGTACCGTTCGGTAATGGGCGGTTCAAACATCTTTGCTGTACCTTTTTCCAATCATCCATCATGAAATACATTCCCAGGTCGTTTTGCAGATACTTCTTCGGGAGCAGTTGGTTGGCCGATCCGCTGGCCCTCCACGGGCTTTGTGTCTTGGCTACTTTCCACAGTTGACCCTTCCATAACTTCCAGCTGAGACCTTCGGGTTTTGTCTTTTGACTCATACCGTGCATATTCCTGAACTTGGTGTACGTTCTTTTCCATTGTTTGAGCAGGTATGTTCTGACCTTTCTCCTTACCCGCTTGTCCAAACTTTCGATACCGTTCTTCCGAGTTATGCCGTAATGTCCTGTCCATCCTCTCATGTAGATTCGGAGTTCGGATATTATCTGTATGATGCTCCTGCCTCTGTTACGTCTGGTTATCAGTCGTATCCTTCGGATCGCCCAAAAGCTGAATTTTACAGCTTATTCTTATCTTTGGCCTTTATAGAAGCGCGCGCACGACCATTTTTGGGAAACGGACGACAGTTTATATTTGACTGTTATTGATGAAAAGTGATATCATTAAATATGTGATAAAAATTCAATAATTTCTTCGCTGTTATAATCTTTGATGCCTTACATTTTCCCTTTAAAATAAATGAAAACCATTGCAAAGACCTGTCGATAAAGCATGAAAAAAGATAAAGGAAGGAGGGGTGAGTTGCCCCTCCTATTTTGTTGTTGATCTGATGTGTTCTTTACCTTACGGTCACTGACCCTCCCCTGTCTTGCGCTTCTTGAACGCCGCTAACAGTATGAAGAATGCGATCGCTACCGCGAACAGCGCGATAAGGAACCACATCGCGGAACCGCTCCCGCCTGAGAGGGCTGACTGAGCGAAGGCGGCACCGATGACCAGGTCCGCATCCATGGTCACGGCGATGCCGTTGACATCTGATGTGTCTCCGTCGTCTGTCCATGCAGAGAATACCCAGCCTTCTGCGCCTACTGCCTCAAGTTTCAGATCGGCCCCTTCCAGGATTTTCGCTGTGCCTTTGAGCTCATTCCTGGTCTTCCAGTTATCCGTCGACCAGTATATGCTTCCCTTTTCGCTGTCCATATCTCCCAACGATATCATGAAGTATGAGCGTGCGTCCTGGTAGACCTCTACTGTAAAGGGTCCGCCGGTGATCACGTATCCTTCGATCTCGTTGATGCTGACGGTAACATCGCCGGGTGCCGTCACGGTTATCGTTACTAACCATTCCTTACCCTCGGCGTCGTACTTTTCCACGCTGACAATGCTCACTTCGCCAGATCCGTTGACTATCGCGATGTCATCGGCCGTCAGTACCACCGGTGCGTCGAAGGTCAGGATTATTCCTGTAGAATCATCGATATCAGATTCTCCTCCGTTCTGGACCGCGCCGATGAACTCTGCGAAGACCCTTGCATCCTTCCATACAGCTTCCGCTGTAACGTTGGATGTTCCGATCTTCAGCAGATTACCGGAAATGGTCGCTCCTTCGCCGGATATTGACCAATAGTCGAACTTCATGCCCTCGGGTGCTTCTCCGGGTGTAAGCGTGATCGTACGGCCCATCACTACTGATGTGGATGATGCCGTTCCTCCGTTCACGGTCACACTGTAGATCGAGATCTCCCATGTCACGCATATCTTTACGTCGGATGTGCCGATGACGAACTTATCGTTCTTTATCGTTACTCCTCCGGACAGGACGAGCCAATTCTTGAAGTGATATCCTGCGGGCGCTGTGTCTGGTGTGAGTATTACCTCTGTGCCCGTCTCACCGTAGGAAGGCGATGCCGATCCGTCGGTGACTGTTACGTAGTAGTATGTCTTCACGTCTATCTCTTCTTTGTACACGTCAACATCCACCGGTACTCCCGTGAAGACGTATCCTGCCTTTGCGATGTCTATGTTCACGGTGCCTTCCGCTCCGACGCCGCTCAGGAATATCACCCAAACTTTGCCGCTTGCGTT
>JAIRJQ010000084.1 GCA_031260545.1 Methanomassiliicoccaceae archaeon
GATAATCCACGAGAACGGGCGCTCCGAATGATATCTGGAGAGCCCTCGCACCAATGATCCTTGCTTTCTCGAACCTAGTGTACTTCATATGTTCACCATACGGGAGTTGTCAGTTATTAGGCTCCCCTTTATAAAGATTTGCAAGAAAAAAAGACCGTGTCTTATCAAGGGACATCGTGAACGCAGCCCTGTTACCGGGTATCTGGAACTTCTTCTCATTATTATTCTTCTCCGTCATGCTTCCTGTTTTTAATGAACAGACCTGCGAAGATCAGCGTCCGCAGCGCGATCGCCGCACCCGGATAGTTCACGAACGCGCCGGGGCCTCCGTCCCCCGGTCGGTCCGCATCCGCCGCCAAACTTTTCCTTCATAGCCGGCGACCGCATCCGCTGTTCATGCCTCTGATAACTGTATGATATGCAAGTATTATGCTTAATCAAGCAGCACGGTCTTGTTCTTCGGATATGTAACAGTATATTTCACAGGGAACGTCCTTGACTCCGCCGGATTCAGAGACAGTTTCCATGTCAGCTTTCCTTTGTCCTTATCGTGCTCCGCGCCTGATATTGTTACCGCGTCAACTGTTATCCCTTTGTTCACTGAAACGGGCAGCTGATCCTCGATGACTATGCTGATCTTCTGTTTTCTGAGGTTCTTTGTCGTTAATACCCATTCTCTGCTCACTTTTACGGACGAGCCTATCATTGACCTTTCCGTCAGGTCCTTTCCTTTCGTTCTTGTGACGATGACATTCTTGTCCCTTCCCAGAGAGATGCGCAGACCTTCTTCGGCCCTTCTGGGATCGATGTTGCTGCATCCGACGTACTTGTCCTCAAAGAATATGTTCGCTGCTCCCGTTATCAAGTTGAGATGTTCCCATTCCTTTATCTCTGCGATCAGGAACACGTCCTTCTCGAGTTTGCGGACGCTCTTGTACATATATTCCGCGTTGAGTCCGTTCGTTGCTATGTCCACGGACTTTCCGTTGCTTGATGACGGTACGGTATACGGCACCGGTAAAGTGTATTCAACGCTTGTGACGCTCTCTGTCGAAACCGTCCTGATGTGCGCAGGGGCGGCACATGCCGCCGGTTGGCATTCATCCTCCATCAATTCCGCACTGGCCATCGGGGCGCATTCTTTATTGAACGATTGGTACTGATTGACCGCTCTGGCCCTCATCTGTACCGGCTCGTAGAAGTCGATGTACCATGGATTCAACTCGGGAATGTCGCCCCCCAGCGTCGGATCGCCGGTCGACAGTATCAACGAAACTTCGTTCCAATCCTCGCCGGTGCTTTGGTAAACTGTAGCTTTGGAGGCTATTTGTACGGGACTCTCGACGTCCTTCACCCTTATGTCGTAATACGGTGTCCATGATGCGTTGTATGTGAAATATGATACCGTAAGCTCAGATTCGGTGTCATCGTTACAGTGCACCTCTATCTCCACATTCGATCGTTTTCTGTCCTGGTTGTCCGCGCCTATCTCCGATTCGAGACCGTAGATCTCCTCTGAAAGTTTTTTTATCCTTTTTTCCGAGGTGAATTTTTCTTTGCATATCGCTGACATCCGTTCTCTGAAGAATTCCGTTGTAACTTTAACATCCTCCGACCTGAACGTCTTGCCGTTGGATATCAGGGAATTTTTCCGTGTCAGGTCCTCTTCCTCTGACATCACCCTGAACATCTTCTGTTCCATCTCCAGTTCATTCCTCAGGTCTTCCAGTTTTTTGTAAAGTCCCGATATGCGTTTGTCCTCCGCTTTTGCGTATAACGTTCCGTACGTTACCGATAACACAACGCACTTCCCGTCCGATGATGCCGTTACGGACTGTCCGTTCATGCTGTACGGGAGGTCCGCAAAAGTTAACTTGTTCGTGCCTTTCTTAAGTTTGAACGTTTCTGTGCGCGTGATCTGCGCACCGTTCAGATATACAACCGCTTCCGTTATCTTGCTGCTCATTATCATGCCTTCTTATAAGTAGGAGCGGCATAGAGTATAAAATAGTGACTGCATTAATACTTACATGTTATAATTATTAATCGTCCCGAGGTTTTCCGGATCCTTTTTCTTACATAACGAATATATCTTAACGGTGATATATCTACATCATGAACAGTTATACCGTCGGCAGGATACTTGTGGGTTTGGCAGGGGCCGCCGTTGCCGCCATTCTTGTCTTCTCTCTTGCGCCGATCGCTTTCGGGGGATTGGACGTGACCATGGACGAAGATCTGTCCGTTGAGTATGATGATATGACCCAGACCCTGACGATAGAAGGGAACATCAATATTGCGAGCGCCATGCCTTGGGATATAGAACTGAGCTACGAGGTCGTACTCGGAACGGAGGACAACCCCATCTGGTCGTCCTCAAAAAGCACCACTATCCCGAGCGGTCAGACCGGGTCGCTCCCTATAGATTTTGAGATCGGCGTCGACGACCTGATGCTGTACTTTTTGACGTGTTTGGAATCTGAGTTCAAGTCTGACAGCACGGACGGGACGTTCGAGGGGAAATTCTCGCTTCCGCTGACCATAAAACTCAACGGAAGTTACATACAGAGTTTGGTCGGCTTTGATGTCGGCGTAGGATTTGACCTCGGAGGCAGCGCGAAAGGCAAACTTGAATGCGACGAAGCGGGTACCAAACTGAAAAGCGAAATAAAGATAGAACTCCCGGAAGGTCTCGCGTTCGAATATGAATGTACCTTCGCGTTCAAGATCACGGACAAGGACGGAAATTCTGTTAACGGAACTTTGAGTTACGACGGCAGCAGCGGAACTGAGGGCGTCATCAGCTTGGATGTGTCCACGGACCCCTCTTCGGTCACGATCGCCGGCATCCTTGATTCTTATCTGAACGGAGGCGGGACCATTGAATTGAACGGTAAAACGATCGTGCTTACCCCGGAACAGATGAAGACGCTGGCCGATGCCATCAAAGGATTGCTTGACCACGCGGGGGTGACGTTATGAGCGATAAGAAAAATAAGGACAAGGGCGGGGTCAAAGGCGCCGCCGCCTATTTCCTTAAAACGCTGATCGCCCTGGTGATACTGCCTCTTGCCGTATACTACGCAATACCGTCGATCTTCGATGCCGTCGCCGGCGGTGCCGCCGGGGACATTGCGGAACAGGTGGAAAAACTTAAACCGTATATAGACAGGATCGTCATCTTCGCGATACCTCTGCTCATAATCTCCATACCCCTGGGATATTATCCGCGCGGCGATAAGAGAAAGGCAGTATGCAGGATCGCGTACGGCGCAGCGGGCGCGGTCTTCCTTTGGTTCGTCACGAACGGAGGGAGATTCGATCTTGCAATGAATGATGTGGGTCTCGGTAATGTTTCTGCATCATCGTTCACCATCGGTCTGAACAACACCACTCTGATACTGATCGCCATAGTCCTCTGTCTGATCAAAGGTCTGCTTGGTATACTCGAGTACCGCTGCTACCGTGACGAACTGAACCGCAGCAAGGCCGCTCCTTCGGAATGAACCGTCCGCATGATCGGTGCTATATGCGGACCGTTGCAGCGGATGCGTCATGCGGTCCGCAGAATACCCTGCGGAAGCGCCACATGTTCATCTGTGATCTGTACGCGGGACGGAACGACGTGTTTTATACCGAATCTATGATTCGGATTGCGTATGGATGAACTTAAGTTTACCGCAGCCGCATTCTTCCGCAACAAAGGAAAGAACGTTGTCACGGAAGACGAGTTCGTAATGGGGATATCCATGGATATGCGCTGGGTGTCCCCGACGGACGCCAAGGATGTGCTCTCTCTGCTTATACGGGAGAATTATCTGGTAAAGGACGGCGGCTACCTGAGACCTGCGTTCGATGTCCATACGGCCGATGTCCCGCTGGGATTCAAACCATCCAATGATCTTGTCCTCAAAGCAAAAAAGCCGAAGAAGGCCGTGCCGGATGTTCAGACAGGCGATCTTTTATCCGAGCTGATGGCGAAAGCGGAATCACTGGGTATGAAGAGAAAGGACTTTGTCGTCTCGGTGAACGCGATACAGAAAAGGCTCAACGTGGACATCGAAGTGGCTGCGCTGCTTATGCTGAGAGATAACGGTGCCGATATTCACGAATATGTGAAAAAGGCGTACGAGACCATCGCGAAACGATGATCATTCTTTTCTGATGAAGTTCTCCAGCGTCATCTTGGCGCTTGTGTTCTTGTTCGTTCCTGCGGTCACCTGTACCGCTTCCGTGAGCTTTATGTTCAGCGCTTTTTCGATCTTCTTCATTAGTTTTTCATCTGGTATGAGATTGTTCGCCTCCACCTTTGCGATGATCCCTTTCTTCTCGTATATCGATGCCGCAAATTGTTCCACGTCCATTCCGGCCGCTGTGCGCGCCTCTCTTATCACTTTCCCGTAGTCGGCAACAAGCTCGATCGACTGCGTGTTCGCATAAACGTCCTTCGTCTGCATGCGCTTCTCGCGCTTTTGTAATCTTTCTTCGATGATCGCGGCACTGGGCGCCGGTGCGCTCCCTGCCTTTGAGGATGGCTGCGCCTTATATTCCTCGCCGAACCTCATACAATTCTGGCAGACGTGCAGCTTAGTGCCCTCTATGAACACGGGCTTCGTGACGCCTGCCTCCTTTCCGCACATTTCGCATATCATTGTTTCCCCATAGTTTACGTGATAATTAAACATAATTGTTCTGTTTTGCAGGCTTATCAACGATTGTATGGTGGGTTACAACGGAAAGTTAATAAGACAGTCGCTCTCTCTAACAGATATAAGAGGTTCCGAATATGGACAGCACGCACGACAGAGAGCTGACTTCCGAGCTGAAGGATAAGATATTAGCACTTGAGAGTAAGATCGTCAGGCTCACGGAAGAGATACAGAGTGTGGAAAGCGAGAAGCGTTCCGCCGAGAGCGAACTGTTCAGAGCGCAGAAGGAACTGAAACGTTTGAGGACGGAGATGGACAGGCTGAAGAGCCCTCCTCTTATCGTCGGAACGCTGAAGGACATCCTTTCCGATACTCGCGTGGTAGTTAAAAGCTCCACCGGACCTGATTTTATTGTCTCCGTTTCCGAATTCGTTCCGAAGAAGGAGCTCATTCCGGGTTCCCGCGTGTCAATGAACAAACAGACGTTAGCGGTGATGGATGTTCTCCCCGCGTCGCTGGACCCCGTTGTCACCGGAGCGGAGATCATAGATAAGCCCAACATCACATACGATGATGTCGGAGGGCTCAGAATGCAGATGATGGAGCTCCGCGAAGCCGTCGAAGATCCGTTGCTGCGTCCGGAACTGTATAAGAAAGTGGGCATCGAACCTCCGAAAGGGGTGCTTCTCGTAGGCCCTCCCGGGACCGGAAAAACGCTGATGGCCAAGGCCGTCGCGAATGCTACTAAGGCCACGTTCATAAGGCTCGTCGGGTCCGAACTCGTTCAGAAATATATCGGCGAAGGCGCAAGACTTGTGCGCGAACTGTTCGACCTCGCCAAAGAGAAGGCGCCGTCCATCATATTCATTGATGAATTGGATGCGGTCGGCGCAAAAAGACTGGACGGATCGACGTCCGGGGACCGCGAAGTTCAAAGGACATTGATGCAGCTGCTTTCCGAACTCGACGGTTTCACGCCTACCAGCAACATAAAGATAATCGGTGCCACGAACAGGCCGGACATACTTGACGACGCCCTCTTAAGACCGGGACGTTTCGACAGGATAATCGATATCGGCATCCCCGACATCGACGGGCGTGTCGAGATATTCAAGATACACACATCGTACATGAACATCGACGGCCACATAGACACGAAGATACTTGCGGTCATGTCGGACGGCGCCACCGGTGCGGAAATAAAATCGATATGCACCGAGGCAGGAATGCTGGCGATACGTGACGGACGCGACTGCGTGACGATGAACGATTTCGAAAAGGCAAAATCAAAGGTCATGGAAGCGGAGAAAGGAAGGACGAGCAAACCTCCTGCGCTCATGTTCGCATGATCCTAAACCTTTTTTTTATTACCTCCGGGATCAGTTTACATCAGCGTCATCGCCGCCGAAGAATGCCTGCTGCGATGCCGCGTACAATTCTTCCATGCCGAACGATTCTTTTGATGATACCGCACGTATATCGCCGAACACGCCGATGTTCTCCATCGCCTTGAACAGTTCCATTCCTATGACCGTCTGAGGGTCCGTGTCCGAATCCATGAGGTCTCCGTGCAATGCGTCCGGATCGGAGAACCATGACAGTATCTTTTCAAGTTCGTCATCCCTTAGCACATCCGCCTTTGATAATATGCTGATCATCGGCATATGCAGGCGGAATTGGACGATCGATGATAACATCATGCTCGAAATGAATCCGTTCGACGACCTGCACAGCATCGGATCGGCGAGGAAGACCATCATTGACCTCTCACGACCCAACGCGTCGGCGATGATCTCCGACGAACGTCTGAACGCGAACAGTTCCAGCTGCCCCGGGGTGTCTATCAGCGCATATTTTGTTTTGTAATCGCTCAATGCGTCCGTCAGCTTCGTTATGTTCATTGCCATAAGGTCCGCGCAAACGACCTGTGCTCCGTTCGGACCTAACGCATATTCGTCCATCACCTCCTGCAGATCTATCCATTCGCGGATGTCGATATCAGCGTTATACGGAAGCGCATCCGCTCCGGGATCCATATTCACAATTATTGAATCGATCCCGTTGGCGTCCAACCATTCTTTGTACGAATTGACAAGCGAACTCTTCCCGCTTCCCGCCGTTCCTACAAAATAAATATTTTTCATGATACTCACCGTGACCCGTACACGATGCGGACAATAAATTTTTGTGTCGTTTTGCTTATGATATTTTTTTATTCTTGCGCATATCGTATATTTTACGTGAAAAGCATTAATACAGCATTCGCCGTTACATGGCACATCAGAGGCCTGCGAACCGCGGGTCAGGAGAAATTCAAATGGAACTTGTGAAGGAACGGAATATCCTGATAGGCCTGACGGCGTCTTTGGCCGTGGTCGCGTTCGGGTTATCATGGTACATTGCGGCTCTGTCAGACCCAGCATGGACATTCGGTGCTAACTATCTCAGCGATCTCGGTGTTTCGGACAATGAAATGTCGCGCCTATTCTTTAACGGAGGCTGCATCCTCGCTGGCATATTGCTTGCGGTGACCGGGACCGCGGTCTTGACAAGTATGAAGGGCAGACTTTACAAGGCGGCAGGATTATGCACGATGATCGCAGGAATAGCGATGGCCTTCGTAGGCGTCTTTACGGAGGATGCGGGCAGCCTGCATTTCTATATTGCATGCGTAGCATTCGGAATGGGTTTCCTTGCTCTCATATTCGTTGCGGTAAAGGACCGCATGAACGGCCTCAGAGCGCTGTCGGCGCTCACGGTACTGGGTGTGTTCCTTGTTCTTGTATCATATCTTTGGCTTGTTCAATTTGAAGACAATTCCACCTTCCTGCTCGGGGCGCCGGGTGTCGAAACGGTAATGGCGCTTGTGTTATTCGCGCTGTTCCTGCTTCAGGGAATGAAATTCCTCTACCACGGAGGACTTGAGACGGAGGTCAAAGGAAAAGGAATGTGCGACAGGCACATGGTAGCATTCGGATTCATAGCATTGTTTGCCGCCGTTTCGTTCCTGCTGTTCATGGGCTTCGCGATACTGTCCGATCTGGGATGGGTATTCGGTACCGATCCTGTATATATGCTCGGTCTTTCGGATGTCAGCGATACGCAGATGTTCTTTGTGATCGCGTGCGTTGTCGGCGGACTGTTCACGTTACTTTACGGCATAGGCGCGGGAATGATGCACAATGGACAGGCGCGCTCGGTAAGCGGTTTCTTCATCGTACTGATGGGCGTATCGCTGTACCTGCTCGGTCTGGCGTTCCTCCTCGCACCTGGACTGATAAACGAGTACGTCGAGTACTGCATTGTTACGATGGGCGTACTGGCGATCCTCTGCATCGCGATATCCGACTGGATGTTCAAGCGCATGACGACGGCGGCGTACTACTTTCTGGTAGCCTTGTTCAGTGCGCTGTTGATGCTCTTTATAGGTTACGAAATGGCATCAGCGGTGGCCATCGCCCTGTTCTTCACGATAGTAGGTATCGAAGGAGTAAAATTAATGCGCAGCGGATGAACATCCGCCGTTCTTTTCTTTATCCCGCATGGCCGTTCAGCCGTAAGGATATTCAATTTACATACGGGAACAAGGCCCGGATGTTCACATAGAAAAGGTCTCGGCAGCCTTGTACGGCGGTCCGCAGACTGCCGTCCATAGCGTATAATGAAAAAAGAAGAAGGTTTGGATCTGTCTCAGATCCTGTCCGACTCTATCCAGCGTTTTGTGACCTTGGTCGTTGAGAACAGTATTGCGACACATGAGATGACCACGAACGCCAGTGCGTTATAGAGATCTATTATCTCCATGATGTACGCCACCACCGGAAGCGCTGCGCAGAACACTTCAACAGATATCAGGAATCTCCATGACCACTGTCCGTCGCTGAACAGCGAGCCGGCAATGGCAATGAACAGTACCAGCAGCAAAAGGTATATTGCCATCTTCAGTCCCAGGCTTTGTACCGACACATCGAGCTCCAATATGATCACGGCCAGCACGAAGAGCGCCCCGAGTATGGCTACTCCTGAAGCGATCATGACACTTTTCGGTCTCTCCACCATGTTTGCACCTATGCCCTTGATGATGCTTTCTATTTATTAATATGTTCACATAACGGCGTATACGGACACATACGTTAACTCCGCAGGGACGAACCTAAAACAGCAATGTTAATATCTTGTGAGAAACAATTTGGTACGTGGATGAAAAGTTTGCCTTCGCACTTCGGAAGATCGCTCTGCTCGGCGGCATAGACAATTACGTTGCCGTTTCGTCACGCGAACTCGGTGATGCGCTCGGCATGAGCCAACAGTCCGCATCAAAAAGGATCTTAGAACTGCTCGATGCAAAGTATCTTGTACGCGACCTCGGAGCGAGAAGACAGCGCATAAAGATAACGGACGCGGCCGTTGAAGAACTGAGAAAGGAGTACAACGAATACCGCAGGATATTCGAACTTACCGACCAGGTGACCCTTCACGGAAAGGTCGCCACCGGCATGGGGGAAGGAGGATATTACATCACTCAAAAACCGTACATGGACCAGTTCTTCGCAAAACTCAGATTCAGGCCGTTCGAGGGGACGCTTAATGTAAGGGTCGTGAAAGAAGATCTCGGTAAGCTGGAGATAGTGAAGAGTATGCCCGGCGTGATCATAGATGGGTTCGAAAAGGATGGACGGACCTTTGGTAAGGTGACCGCATATAAAGCAAGGATAAAGAATATCGACTGCGCCATAGTCGTTCCTGAAAGGTCGCATTACGAGGATATTTTAGAGATCGTGTGCAAATACCATCTTAAGAGGACGTTAAGCATAAACGACGGCGACGAAGTTGATGTTATCGCGGACCTAAGCCCTCTTTCTGCCGAAGACGATGTATCCTGAGTGCCCGAGCATCTGAAATGACGGTCTTACGCCTCCCGGATGCACCTCGATCTCGCGTTCAAGCAGTTCTATCGTACGAACAGCGAAATAATTCTCCTTTCGGAGAGCGTGCACTGCTGACTCGACCTGGTTCATATTCGGAATGTAGGAACATATCCTTCCTCCCGGTCTCAGATTCTTTGAAAGGTTCGGCAGTGCAAGCCAGGGATCTGGCATGTCGGTGATCAGTGCATCCGCCGTGAATTCTACATCCGCGGTTTTCGCATCGCCGATCTGATAGGTCCAATATTTTTCGAGACCCGTACGTTTCAGATTCTTAAGCGCACGTAACGCATATTCCTCTCTCAGCTCGACCGTATGCACGTGGCCGTTCGGAGCTGCCGCCGTTACGAGCACGGTCGTGAGCGCACCCGAGCCTGCACCGACCTCCAGAACGCGGTCGCCGCATTTGATATCGCAGTTCATTATTATTGATGCCGCATCCTTTGGCGTTATTATCTGGGCTCCGCGTTCCAGCGAACCGATGAGGTCCGTGGTCCCCGGCCGGAAGGCCGTGAACTCTGTGCCCGCTATTATCAGCGTGCTGCCGTCGTCCAGCTCCCTGAACTTTGAGCCGTCCACCGTTCCGAAGGATGTCTTGATCATTCCGTATGATACTTTCATCCAATGTTTTTTCGCGTCGGCATCCGCCAGAAATATGTATTCGTCTTCGAAGAACGGCATTATATCACCACGTTATCGCATCATAGGGTTAATCATTTGCCTTGATCTGCCTCTTAAGTTATATACGGAAATCGCATCATAATCAACATGACGAAAGGAGTTCTTGGTGTGATGGCCTGTCCCATACTCGAGGATGAACTTATTTACAGTATGTCAAAGGATGATGAGCTATCTGATGTGTACCTGCTGGACAACCGGCACGCCAAGAGCATTAAACTGAAACTCATTGAAAAGAAGATCAGGCATGAGATAATCGCCGAAGAACAATTCCTTGACGGCTCCTGCCGAATAAAGAATGACGGATATACGATGATCATATGGATGATGGACCTCGGACTCCATGAGGAGCCTGCGGACCTTAAGGATGGCATCCGTAAACATATGGGGATGATGCAGGAACACGTTGACGCGATCGTTCTGTATTACGGCCTCTGCGGCAACGGTCTTAAGGATATTGACGTCTGGTCCAAGGACAATCTCAAGGTCCCGATGACGATCATACGCGATAATGAAGGCAACATCGTCGATGATTGCATCTCAGCTGCCATAGGCGGAACAAAACAGTATCTGAGACTGCTGAAAAAGTATCCTGGCATAATGTATTTCACACCCGCGTTCGCAACGAATTATGATGATCTCCTTGGACGGATGGAGCTGTTCAAGGGTGTCGACGTGGGTGATGAGTCGATGCTGAAAATGGTATTCGAGATGGCCGACTACCACGAAGTGATGAAGATCGAGACCGGCCTCGGCGACCCGGTCGAATTTCAGAAGGCAACAGAAAAATTTGCCAACCGTTTGGGATTCAGCATCTTCACGCTGGAGGACGGGTGGGTGACCCTGGAACCCGCGGACCGCGTATATGCGGAGGCCAAGGCCCTTCTGAAGGACTGATCATTTATTTCTGATGACGCTGCTGCGAGCGATGTCCACTACCATGCTGAAATCTTCCGGGAACATATCTTCCAATGATTCCGCATCGTTCTCGAGCTTGAAGTTCATCTCGTCCTCATATATCGGGACCATTTGGTAAAAGTTGATCTCGTCACCGTCCGGCAGTATGCATCCGGCCGCCTCGGGCCCGAAGAGGTACGGCGCCGTCACCAATATACAGCAGAGCCCGGTGTTCTCCGCGAACGGCCCGTCGTTCGGTACGGTGTGCCCGTATCCTAACCATGTGTCATGTTCTATCGGCAGTCTCGCCAATATCTTCAGCCAGCGTATCGGCCAGTACCACTTCTCCTCTTCGCTCTTTAAGTTCCAGTCCGGCGGCAGCGTTATCAGAAGTTCTGCACGGTCAAACTTCTGTTTACGAAGTTCCTTCGGAACATTCATCCTGTGTGCGCCCATGCCCAACGTCACCAGCGTGTAGTGATCGCGCTCGGGTGTCGGATCGACGATGCATATGTCCACATGGATGTCCGGCGATACGATCTCATGGAGCACATTCTCATACTCTCCGAAACGGGAGGATATGTGCGCACTCACGGCATCAAGTTCATTTTCGTCATAAAGCTCGGGCAGATCCTTTTTCCTGAACAGTTTCTTGAACATCCTCTTCACATCGATCTCGATGCATACGCGACCTTATCGGTCGGCTTGCCGCATATTATACACTTACCGTCAAATTCCTCCGGTATGTACGGCGTCCCCAATAATTTGAGGTCGTTCTCATCTTCGAACTTGTGGCCGCATTCCTCCGAACCGCACCATCCGAACCTTAACGTCTTTTCCGGAAGATCGTCAAGCGATGTTATTGTAGTGACATTGGATCTCTGTTTTTCCCATGCCTTATCGTACATGTCCTTGCGTATCGATCTCAAAATCAAATGTACGCCGTCCGTTGCGTCCTGCAGCGATACCGTTCCTTTTCCGCCGTTGTCCCGTCTTACGAACGTGACCACATTTTTCTCGATGTCCTTCATCCCTATCTCTAACCTCAGCGGAACCCCTTTGATCTCCCATTCGAAGAACTTGCTTCCCGGTCTTTCATCCCTGTCATCAAGTTTTACGCGTATGCCTGCATCCCTAAGCATTTTCTCAACGTTCTTTGCTGCGGCCGTGACCGCGTCGATATTGCCTTTTGATAATATCGGAATGATGACTGCCTGTATCGGAGCTACCGGCGGCGGAAGCACCAGCCCTTTATCGTCACCATGCACTCCTATCAGTGCACCTACTAGCCTCTCGGACATTCCGTACGTCGTCTGATGTACGTACATATGTTCACCGTCCGCATCCTCATATGTTATGTTATACGGAATTGAGAAGTTGGTGCGGTAGTGGTGTATCGATCCGATCTGCAGCATGCGTCCGTTGGGCATCGCCGTATCCAGACCGACCGTATAGTATGCGCCCGGGAACTTGTCCCATTCGGTGCGGGTGAGTAACGAATACGGGATGCATAGGTCCTTCATCAGTCGCTCAAGGATCAGGAAATCCTCTTCCACCTGTTTCTGTGCATCTTCTTCCGTCACGTGGCATGTGTGCGACTCAAAGAAGTGTATCTCCCTTACCCGTATGAACGAACGTGTTTGCTTCGTCTCGTATCTGAACGTGTTCACGAGGTGATATATTTTCAACGGAAGGTCCGTATGGGAACGTATCCAGAGCGAGAACATCGGATACATCGCTGTCTCACTGGTCGGTCTTACAACGAGCCTCACATCCAGTTCGTTGAGTCCCGCATGTGTCACCCAGTACACCTCGGAATCAAATCCCTTTATGTGCTCCTTCTCTTTCTTGAACTCCGTCTCCGGAATAAGTAACGGGAAACAGACCTCATCGTGACCCGTGGCGTCCAGCTCGCGGCGTATGTATTCGTCGATATTCCTCATTATCTTCCAGCCGTACGGCGTCCAGACGTTCATTCCCTTTATTGGATATCTCTTGTCGGAAAGGCCTGCCTTCTCCACTATGTCGTTATACCATTCGTTAAAATTCGTGTCCTTTTCCATGTGAATCAATTCTTCCTCAGCAGTCCCTTTCTCTTGCTGCCTGTTCGTAGTTCGTCGGCCACTGTCCTTGCGACAGATATGTTCGATACTTTGCTCTCCAGTGTGTTACAGCAAAGCAGCGCGTCTATTTGGTTGCCGGTAAGCCTCTGTATGGCGTCACCTGTGAAAACGCCGTGCGTGCACGCAACAGAAACGCTCTTCGCCCCTGCCTCTTTGAGCTGCGTGGTCGCCGCCATTATTGTTCCGCCTGTTGCAATGATATCGTCAACGATAAGAATGTTCTTGTTCATGCAGTCCGCCTTGGCCGGCGCTATTCTTACCTCTGTTCCCGAGAGCCTCACCTTTTCCAGATGATCATACGGCAATCCCATCCTTTCGCCGATGTCTTTTGCTCTCCCGGCCGCGCCCGCATCCGGCGCCAGAACTAAATTGATACCTTTGTCCTTGAAGTAGTCCGCAATTGCGCCGGATGCCTTAAGATCTTTAGCAGGACATTTGAAGTTCCTCAGCACCGCCTCTTTGTGGATATCTATCGTAATGACACGGTCACATGCAAGACCAAGATGCGTTGCCATTACTTTTGCGCTTTCCGGCTCTCCGGGTTTGAATATGCGGTCCTGTCTCGCGTATCCGAAATACGGTATCACGAGTGTTATTTTTTTAGCGCCCATCCTCTTCGCCGCATCCTGCAGCAGCAGCATCTCTATGATATTATGATCCGGATATGTGTTCTGAACGATAACGACCTCATCGTTCAGCGACTCGCCCTCTATCCTTGTGTAACACTCTCCGTCCGGGAACCTTGTCGAGGATGCCAATATGAACTTGCAGTCCAATATCATCGCCAATTCCTTCGCGAGGTCGCGGGATGATGATCCGCAGATTACTATCATGTTTTAGGGTGTATGTTTTTATCTTTATTATAATGACGGGCACGCACAATATATTTATCATCACTTCATCATACGATGACGGATGCATTCATGGGACTGATGGAGAAACTCAGAGGCAGAAAGGCCGAAAATGACCGAGAGGATTCAAATATTTCACAATTTGAACAGATAAAGAAACAGCAGAACCATCAGGATGAGCGTTCCGTGCGCCCTAAGCCGGAACCTGTCATCAGCGGAAAGCCGCAGACCCCCGAAAAAGATGATGCTCCCGCGCCGAAACGGACGGTGAAGGCCGAACCTCAGGAAAAAAAGACCGCTCCGCGTGAGAAAAGAACAGTTCAGGAAAAGGAGGCCGCGCCGGAAACTGAAAGAAGGACGGCACCGCGGCCTGTGAGGAGAACAGTGAGCGAACCTCAGGATGAGACCGCGCTTCCGGAAAGAAGAATTGTGCCGGAACCTGATAAAAAGACTGCTCCTCCGGAAAGAAGGACTATACCGCAGCCGGAACAGCGCAAACCCGCGCCGCGCCCTTATACTGAAGATCCGGAGGCCGCGGTGAAAAAAGTTTCGAAGCCCATACCTCCATACACCGGGCCTGTGACAAAACCTCCGTCGGCCAGGGCCGGCGACATATCGGAAAAGACGGAGGAGGTCGGCGTCATATACGGAAACGTCGGAACGTCAACATTCAACTGCCGCGCCACCGCACATTTAGAAAAATCGGAGTACATAATGGCAGAGCACGAGGACTGCGGCCCTGTACTGTGCCAGGTCGGAAGTCTCATCAGAAAAACAGATCTTTCGTTGGAAAAAACACTGGACATGAACGGCAACAGGGACATACAGGAAATAATCAGCGCTCAGATAGACGTTGTCGGTTACAGGGACGATCGCGGTCTGCTGCAGATCCCGAGAACGACGTTCAGAGCCGGAAAACCGGTGTTCAAGGCAAATGACGCCCTAATTCAGCGTGTCCTCGGATTAAAGATGAAGGAAAAAACGGGAGCATACATCGGTCTGCTGCACGGGCACGGTGTTCCCGTGTATTTGGACATCAACGATCTTCTGCAGCGCCACGCATGCATATTGGCGAAGACCGGAGGCGGTAAAAGCTACATGTCCGGCGATATCATCGAAGAATTGATGAAACATAACGTCACGTGCATGATCATCGACCCCCACGGCGAATACTCGGCGATGCGGGACGTCGGAAAGAAAGGGGACGCGAGGTTCGGCGTCTTTACCAGAGGATATTCGGACCACATAAATGAGTTCACCATATCAAAGAACACCAGCGGACTGTCGATGCCGTTAAGGTTCACCCTCAGGACGCTTGAGGCCAGAGAGATATTGGAACTTACGAGAACGAATGACATAAGATCACATCTGCCTTCGCTGAGAAAGGCGATCGACGCCCTCAGAGAGAGGCAGGATGCATATTCCGTCCGCGAGCTCATAGACGTTCTTTCCAGGGATGAGGATAACAAAAATCCGATGCTGATAACCGAATTAGAATATTTGGACGAAATAGGCATATTCGCGACCCGCGGGAACAGAGTGGACGAACTGATCGAAGAGGGCCGGACGACCATCATCAATCTCAAAGGGGTGCCTCCGGACATTCAGGAACTCGTCGTCAGACGTCTCGGGACGTTAATGTTCGAGATGCGCAAGGCAGGGAACGTTCCTCCTATGATGATGATCATCGAGGAAGCACACAACTACTGTCCGCAGCAGGGCACCGCCATATCATCAAGGGCGCTGGCCACGATAGCATCAGAAGGAAGGAAATTCGGCCTGGGGCTGATGGTGATAAGCCAAAGACCTGCTAAGATAGACAAGAACGTTTTAAGCCAATGCGGAACGCAGATAATTTTGAAGGTGACGAACCCGAACGACGTGAAAGCGATAGCATCGTCCGTTGAGGGGTTGACGGCAGGAATGACCGAAGATATTCAGACGATGCCGATCGGCATCGCAATGGTGGTCGGTGCCGGGATCGAAGCCCCTCTGCTCGTTGACGTAAGACCGAGAGAAAGCAGACACGGCGGTGCCGGCGTCAAGGTACTTTCAGAGGATGATTGAATGGAGAACACTATCAGCGACGAGAAGATAGACCGTTATCTGAGCATAACCAAGGCCGCTTTGGATAAGCTCAGAGTGGCCGTTCCTGAAAGGTCGTTCGGAAAAAAGATGGCCGATGATTTTTTGAACATGGCGACATCGTATTACAATGACGCTGTCCATTTCAGAAAGAAAGGGGATCTTGTGAATGCTTTCGCCTCTGTGAACTATGCGCACGGATGGATCGACTGCGGCGCACGTATCGGTCTGTTCGATGTGGGCGGTGACGATGTACTGTTCACGCTTTACGAATGAGCTTCGGCCCTTCCGCGCCGGATGAACATGATATTATCATAACGTCATTGCCAAGCAGTT
>JAIRJQ010000031.1 GCA_031260545.1 Methanomassiliicoccaceae archaeon
ATTTTTTGATAGAACCTTCTTTCGGAAAGGCGTATCTCGCGTATCTCCTCTAACAATCTCTCAAAATAATCCTCGTCCAAGAACGCTCCGTTCTCCATTCTCTTTCTATCGAGAACGTAACCCCTGAGTGTGTAATCACGGAGGACTGTCGTTGCCCACCGTCTGAAATCAGTTGCGCGTTCAGAATTTACGCGGTAACCGACCGCTATTATTGCATCGAGGTTGTAATGTCGTATAGATCGGCTAACTATACGATCGCCTTCTTTTTGAACTACTAAGAAATCCTTAGTGGTTGCCCCTTCGTTTAGTTCTCCATCTTTGTAGATGTTCTTATGATGAATGATCACGTTTTCTGTTGTCGTGCCGAACAGCATTCCGATCTGTTTCTGTGCAAGCCATACCGTTCCGTCCTGCACTCTAACATCTATTCCATCCCCTCCAGACTGATACGCAAATGTCAGGAACTCCGCGGTGCTGTTCCGCACGACCAATCTTTTTTCCTTATTCTTTTCAGATACCATTTTACCATCATCAGACCTTTCTTATTCTGCCGATCAGATAGGCCCCCTGGTCTCAGGAGCGATATTGTATCACACGCAATATCCCCCTGTATCCAAGCAGCAGTTTCACTCATTTTACAATACGTGCGAACATTTTCGAGTGCACGATTTTTTCGTGCAGTTCTTTTCCTTCTTCATATGCTCCTTAGAATCTCTAGGTCAACTTGATTATATAAGCGCTCCACGGAGGTCGTCGAAACTACTTCGGTGTTAATTGGATGATGCAGTTATAATTGGTTGATATAACCATTATAAGAAAAAACAGTAATTCTTGGCCGATAACGTCTGCCGCAACACAGCAGGGCTCACAGGCGTTGGCGCACACAGCTTATAAGCAAAGAGCGCAGTGGAGCCCGTATGGAAGTAAGACCGGAATGCGTGCCGTGTTTGCTTAAGCGTGTGTTATTCCAAGCCGAGCTTGCGAACAACGGTACAGAGTTCGATGCGCTGAAAGCGGCGATGAACGCATTCTCAAAAGGATTACGTAAAGGACGCAACTCAGCTGAAATGGCAACGGAAGTTCACAGAGCGGCGTATTCTGCGATGAAAGTAAAAGACCCGTATCTTCAGCTCAAGATACGGGCGGATGAGGTCGCAGGAGAATATATCGACGATGCATCGAAATTCATAGAAGCATCAGAAGATCGCATGAGAGCGGCGATACTTGTCTCATCCATCGGCAACATAATGGATTTTGGTATGGGTAAAGCAATAGATGACCCAGACAGGTTCAGGAAGGAGTTCCGCGGCCTGTTGGAACAAGGAATAGGATATGATGATACGGGCATCGTTAAAAAAATACTTTCCAAGGCGAAGAGCGTGATATACGTGTTCGATAACTGCGGAGAATCGCAGTTGGATAAACTTTTGATAAGAGAGATAAAGAAGGCGGGAACGAAGGTCATAGGCGTCGTAAGGGGAGAACCGATACTGAACGATGTAACACTCGAGGATGCGGAACGCATAGGCCTAGACAAAGAATTGGACGCACTGTTCACAACATCAGAATTCAGGGTCGGTATCGACATGAACGCATTGAACGAAGACCTTAGGAAAGAGATAGCATCGGCAGATCTTATGATAGCAAAAGGCATGGCCAATTTTGAGGCACTTGCCGATCAGAATGTTCCGATACCCATCGTCTACATATTAAGATCGAAATGCACACCCGTTGCCGATGCGTTGGGTGTGCCGATAGGTATAAATGCGGTCGCTGTCAGACAGATGTGAACACAAAAATGATTTATCAAAACGCAATAACATGGTGATATCATGAGTGTACATCAAGCGGTGGTGATGGTCGGAGGCAAAGGCACAAGACTTAGGCCTTTGACCAATGACCGTCCGAAACCGATACTTCCCGTTCTCGACAGGCCGTGCCTATCATATCTCATCGAGTCTCTGGCAAGAGGCGGTATCGATAATGTGATACTCGCATGCGGCTACAGGTCGGAGAAGATGGCCGCCGCCATAGGCAACGGGTCCAGAGAAGGGATAACCATCGAGTATGCTTACGAGGACGTGCCGATGGGCACCGCCGGAGCCATAAAATTACTTGAGGACAGGCTCGACGATACTTTTGTTGCCGTGAACGGGGATGTCTTCGCGGACATCGACCTTAAGAAAGAGATCAACGAACACCGTAAGACCGACGCGTCATTAACGATATCGTTAACATCCGTCGAAAATCCGTGCGAGTTCGGCATAGCAAGGCTGGACGGCACGGGAAGGATACTGGAGTTCAAAGAAAAACCGAAACCGGAGGAAGTATTCTCCGATCTGGTGAACGCGGGCGTTTACGTAATTGATAAAAAAATATTGAGATACGTCCCGGAAGGGAAGATGTACGATTTTTCAAGGGATCTCACAATTGACATCATGAACAAAGGGTACAGAGTTCAGGGTCACATGCTGAGCGGCATGTGGATGGACGTCGGCAGACCGAAAGATCTTCTCGGAGCCAATATCGAAGCTGCCGGCAGGCTGTTCGGAAATAAGGAATGGGGAAACGCAATAAAAGATTCAAAAATAACAAAACCATTCTATATCGGAGAAAACGGAAAAGCCGAGGGCTCCGAACTTTTATCATCGGTTATTTCCAAAGGATCGTCCGTAAAAGGGTCCGAGATATTCAGATCATTAATAATGGCAGATTGTAATATAACCGGAGCAGTCATATCCGGAAGTATAATCGGCGAGGGGTGCACGGTGAGACAAGGAGCAAAGGTCATCAACGCAGTGATCGCCGACGGAACGACAGTCAATTCGAATGAAACAATAGAGAATACCACGGTGGGATGAGATGGGAAAGGAAATGATACGCGCTCGTGCGCCACTGAGAATAGGGATGGCCGGAGGGGGAACGGATGTGGAACCGTATGCATCCGAGAGAGGCGGGTCTGTATTGAACACGACCATTGACAGATATGCGTACTGCACCGTCGTTCCGAACGACCGCAACCGACTGGGCATTGTTTCACTCGATTACGGTACATTCGAGGTGCCGCTGGACGGCGGACCGCTGAGATACGACGGCAACATGGATCTTATAAAAGCTGTAAGCAACCACTTCAACATTACTGATGGGTTCGATGTGTTCATACATTCGGAGGCACCGCCCGGATCCGGGCTCGGAGGATCGTCCACGGTCATAGTGTCGATATTAGGCGCGGTCACGGAATGGCTCGGCGAGAAGATGTCCGATCACGAACTTGCGGACCTGGCGTTCAGGCTGGAAAGAGAGGAACTTGGCCTGAAAGGAGGAAAGCAGGATCAGTACGCAGCGGTGTTCGGCGGATTCAATCTCATGGAATTCAAAAGATCCGGTGTTCGGGTGAACAAAGTGCACCTGAAAGATGAAACTACGAACGA
>JAIRJQ010000065.1 GCA_031260545.1 Methanomassiliicoccaceae archaeon
CGTGATCGAAGCGCTGGGCCTTGATATGAATATGAAGAATAATAGAACGGCATATCGTCTAAGCCCTGCGTACATCCATGACAATACGATAGAATGGTCATACAACATGGAAAAACTGCATGAGTCGTTGACCGCATGTGTCATGGACAATTTTGATATTTTGGATGGCTACGACCCGGAGATCAAATTCTTCCTGAACGGCCGTGCGATATTGACGATGGAATGCGATGACATTCCGGACCTTCCCGCTCCGCCGATGCCAGCTCCTTACAAAGAGGTTCCCGGAGTGCTCGGAGAACTTGTGGGCTGCGTCGCAGATGAGATGAAGGGTTTAACGGTATATCCATGGGGATGCGGGCGTTTCAACGACCAAAAGAACATCTACCCGTGCGCCAAAGACATAATGGCGATATCGGACAGCCCGACCGCATTGGGCATTTCCGCATCGCTCGGCCAGGGGTACAAATTAGTAAAGGACCTTGACGACCGTTTTCCGATAGCTGTGAGGGACCTGGAAAATTCTAACGTATTTTTGCATATGGACGAGGTGGATGAATACAGCCACCAGAAGGACCCGGCAAAAAAGGTCCGGGTATTGGAACATATTGATCGTCTGATGGAGAAACATTTCTCTGACGCCGAACGCATAGTTTATTTCGTTGACCACGGAACATCATCGATCACCGGAGAACATCTTCCGATCAGGGTCCCGTTCTGGACAACATTTGATACGTCAATAAAGAACGGCGAGGATGTTCCGTTAAAACGTGTGATACCGAGGATAATGGGCAACACATGGATCTGAATCGGTTTGCTCGGGATCCCGTTATTTTCTGACAATTTTCAGAGACCTCTCTGCGTCTTTGTAATGAGTGTAAATGTATTTCTCGACCCATGGTATCAGCGATGGTTCTTTTACTACCTTCATTTCCCCTTCTTTTTTTGAGAAGACCAGCATCGGAAATTCTCCGCTGTTATCGTAAACGTATGCCGTGTCGGCAATCTCTATGTAGTCTTTCAGATAATTCATTGTCCTCTCATATCTGGAGAAGACCTTTGAACGTTCAACATTGTGACCTCCTTTCTCGACCCTTTTTTGAACCCTTTGATAACATAGCTCTGCACTATCAAGAGATACAAAAACAACTTCTATCTTGTACCCTTTCTCTTTAGCTTTTTTTATGAAGTCGATCTTTTCCTGTGTCGATGCCACTGTTTCGAAACCGAATGAGACTCTATTTTCAAGCAGACCGTTCCTCAAAAGTTCACATTGATTCATAGCGAAAATGTATTTTTCGGTATAGTCTTCAATATCTGTAACAGATTTGGCATAATTATCAGGATTGATTATGTTCTCCCCATAATCCTTTGCGACACCTGATGTAGAAACTGCCGAAGATTTACCGGAACCGTTTGGTCCAGCAACGACCAGTAAGCGAGGATTCGACAACGTATCACTCTTTCTTCTTACTGGCCTTTTTTTTCTTTAATTCTGATGACGAGACAGGATCATATTTAGACCTATAGTAAAACTCGGAATTCTCCCCTACCTTTGACATTTTTCTCTGGAACTCCTTTGAGTCAATGTATGATTCCATCTTATATCCCTAGATAAACAAATCATTACATTTATTTAAGCTATTTGAAGAATGTACCGGTAGAAACTGGACGGTGCCTAACGCCGATGACATAAGTGAACATTATATCCTTTGCCGTGATTGACCGACAGATGAGCTTCGAAATACCACCGTCACTGGGCATACACGGTAACGCCGACATAGCAAAGGACATACTGTCGAGGATATGGGGAAAGAGGGGCGTTTTCACATGCACTGTCGGAAATACGATGACCTCTACCATTCCGGGAATATCCGATGCCGGTGACACTCCTGAATTAACATTATTCACTCCTGCCGCTGACGCAGAGATGCTCGTTCTTGGAAAAACTGTATGCATGAAGGGAATACCCATCAACCCCGGAGGTATACCTACGCCCGCTACACTAACAATGGCCGCACTGCAGCTTTCGGGCATGCCGTTGTACATCGTGGACGGCGGCACCAAGATAAAACCCAATCTTCCGTGCTTTGATGTGGAAGGAAAATACGGCGAGTCCATTCTCACAGGAAAGGCAGTGAAAAACGTACGCAGGTCTTTCGAATTGGGAAAGATATTGGGTGAGATGTTATCGAAGACATATGATTTTGTTGTGGTGAGCGAGAGCTGTGCGGGAGGAACGACCACAGCGTTAGCTGTCATGATGGCCATGGGCGTTGTTAAGGAGAACTTGGTAAGCAGCAGTTCACCGAACAATCCGAAAGAACTGAAGACGAAAGTTGTAAATGACGCTCTTGCGGCAGCCAAGATAAAGATCGGCAGTCTCGCTAAAGATCCGCTGAAGGCGATCGAATGTGTCGGCGACCCGATGATGCCGGCAAATATCGGAATGATGATAGGCGCAGCCAAACGTGTTCCCGTTATAGTTGGCGGCGGCACACAAATGGCGGCGGTCATAGCTGCCGCGATCGCCTTGGACCCGTCGATCATCGGTAATATAACACAAGGAACAACGAGATGGTTGGTGAATGATCCCAATTCCGACATAAGGAAGATAATGGCGTCAGTTCATCCGGACATTCCCATCGTGTACGTCAATATGGATTACTCTGAAAGCCCGTACGAAGGCCTTCAGGCGTATGAATGGGGATACATCAAGGAAGGCGTAGGATGCGGCGGTTCGTCCGTGGCGGCGATAGCGCAAAGTGCCGGAACGATCACGTGCAAAACGCTTCTTGATAAAGTTCACGAGATCTATGAGAAATTGCTTGATCTCTGATGTCCCAGTGATGTTATTTTTTGCTATTTCATGGATGTCACAGCGTTAACTCTCAATTCATCATTTTTGTGCACACATATGTTAATTAACAGTGAGTAAGTTATATATCCTAAGGGGCCGCATCGAAAAATGCGACATTTCTGTTACATATCACCGGTGGTATCTATGATAAGAGAAAGGAACTGCAAACATACACGGAGGATGGGGGGCATAGTTGTCCTTCCTGTAATGATCGCCGCTTTTTTGGCGATCACAGCGTTCGCCTTTTTTTTAACGGCGGATAATGAGAGTGATGAATATGACGGCGGCACCGTCGGCGCCGCCGGAGATTATAATACAGGTGACATCGCGGTCATCAACGCGATCATAGACAATAACAAACTCGGATGGACAAAATCTCCCGCAGACGGAAGTTCCGTGCATTCAACATGGACAGGCGCGGAATGGTCCATGGCCGCAACGGACAAACGCATTACACACTTGAATCTGTGGAACAAAAAATTAACAGGTGCCCTGGACGTTTCCGGCCTTACGGCGCTAGAAACTCTTGATTGCATCTACAACAACCTGACATCTCTGGACGTGTCGAATAACACCGCGCTGACAGTACTGTATTGTGGCTACAACAGCCTGACGTCTCTGGACCTGTCGAATAACACCGCGCTGACAGTACTGTACTGCAGATTCAACAACCTGACGTCCCTGGATCTTTCCGGCCTTACAGCACTGACACATCTGGATTGCGGCTACAACAGCCTGACATCCCTGGACGTGTCGAATAACACCGCGCTGACAGATCTGCTTTGCGGTTGGAACAATCTGACATCCCTGAATGTCTCGGGGTGCACAGAATTAGACTACCTGTATTGCCATCAAAACGCTCTTACGGAATTGGATCTTACCGGTTGCCCCTTGAAGTCAATTCTGATCTGTTACGAGAATTATATGCCATCCGATAAAAGCACAGTGACGGGTTTCAACGGAACATGGAATGGAAGCAAATTCGCATTCGATCCGCAATTCACCGGCACACCGCTGAAATTCATTTTCAATGAGAGTTTCATAATTCTGCCGTCTGACGGTAAGATTCCTATCGAGAATCTCAACGTCTCATCAGGCGTTTCCGGAGGGAACGGGACATATAACTTCAGCTATGCCGATTTTCCGTCCGGGCTCACCCTTGACAGCACAACCGGTGTGATCTCGGGTACATTGGGCGAGGAGGAATACGGTGTGATGACCGTATATGTCTCTGACGACAATGGGGCAATGAGGGTCATCAGGATATCGTACAGTGTAACCGTACCATCGGATGATGATGGTGATGGCAACACCCTTCTGATCGTTGCTGTCATCGCGATCGTCGCTGTAGCGGCACTCGCCACATACTGGTTCCTACTTAGACCGAGATCGAAAGCCTAATACAAAAATGAGGGGGCAACCCCTCCGGTATTTATTTTTATAATTTCTTTCCTTTATTGAAAAGTGCGACGTTCAGCATATTCTGTTATCTTCCTTACCAATTCCAATTCATTCGGTGTGTTGACATTGATCGCCAGCTCGAACATATCGGTCAGCATGTACGCCTCTTTCAAGAACACATCATCCAATGTTTTTATACGATCCATTATGCAGAGACCGGAAAGCACGCACTTTCTGCTGTTCAGATCGATCGAATAAGATGGAATTATACCAACAGATCTTACAATTTCCTCGGGAATAACTGCTATCGCTGATTCCATTGTATCGGGATCGAAGAACTCATAGAGCATATCTAC
>JAIRJQ010000063.1 GCA_031260545.1 Methanomassiliicoccaceae archaeon
GAGCGAAGGAAACTATTATTAACCATTTCTATCATGGGCTGTCAAGGCTCACGTAGTGTAGCGGCCAATCATTCGGCCCTTTCGAGGCCGACACCCGGGTTCGAATCCCGGCGTGAGCACCATTCTGCGTTTCACATGTTCAGCTTGCGCCTGTATCTTGTGCTTTCTCTTACCACATCGTCAACGTTGTTGTCGTTCACGATAACGACCTCGGGCAATTTCGAAGGGAATGTCCTCAGCAGTGCGGACATAAGATGTCTGTCTGAATTATCGTAACCGGACAATTTATCACGGTCCCATGATCTGACCATCTCGAACACTTCTTCCAGGCCCCCGATATAAAATTCTGATATCAGTACTGCAGCGACGATCGGGTTCGGCGACATCACGGCAATGTTGGAACCCCTTACCGCATATGCGTCGCCGTTGAATGATATCGATAATCCGTCATTGTCCCTTATGATGTCCATTGCCGGGTAATCGGTCGCATTGTTACCTACGTATGCCGTGCAATCCAGGTCCACGCCCGTACCTCTTCTCATGTCCATCAGTGAGAACGCTTTTTCGTTTCCGCCTACAGGTCTGACGGAATCCATCTGATAATGTATCTCGGAATCATTTATCGCCTCGACTATATCGTCCACGCTGTCCAGGATCATCTGGTCCTTATGTTCTATGTACTGCGCCCTGTCGGCAGGGTTG
Organism: Methanomassiliicoccaceae archaeon; assembly: GCA_031260545.1. Classification (GTDB taxonomy): domain Archaea; phylum Thermoplasmatota; class Thermoplasmata; order Methanomassiliicoccales; family Methanomethylophilaceae; genus Methanomicula. Next base: position 703 of record JAIRJQ010000063.1, read on the forward strand.
GATGTTATCTTCGGGACGTCCATCTTTGCGAGATCGGTCAGCATGTTCCTGAACTTCTTCGCTTCCTGTTTATCGAGTTCCAACGCATCGAATGATACCTCTGTGCACCGTATACCATCGATCGGAAGGTTCAGTGATTCGCTCACCACCATTACGTGATGCTCATATGATTCGGAAACGACGAGCGTCGTCATGAGCTCGTTCATATAATGAATGACATCGGAACCGGGCATCATATCTTTGTTCGCGGAAAAATGATCGTATATGCTTTTGTCGGTCACGCCGGATGCCTTAAGCAGCGGTACAAGCGTCTTCAGCGTATCTCCGGACCGTCTGTCCTCACGGTTCAGGCCGAATGCGATTATGTTGTCATACGCCATCAACACATCGAATACCTTTCCTCCGTTCCGTATGAAACGGTCGCACATCCTTTTCATCGCATTCGCCGATGAAAGGAAACCGGTCACCGAGCACACGGTCTGCTTGTCCTCGGTGAACCCCATTTCCTCCATGTGATTGTATTCCATGCTTATTCACCGTCAACTGATCCGTTCACATCCCTGGAAAGATCGAACGGGCCGTTCAGCAGCTTTCCGTTATGATATGCTCTCTGCTCTTTCATTTTGAGATTGCCGTCGGCGAATTGTTTTATTGTCGACACGATGAGCGGAAGCTCCCGCTTTGCGCCATTCTTTCTTATCGTTGCGAATAACGGCTCCTTTTCGCCTTCTTCCGCCTTTATCTGATCCAACGTCCTCGTCCTCAGTTTCTCGTACATGCTTTTCCAAAGATCGTCATAACCCGGACCGCGTATTGAAAATCCGCAGTATGTCAATGCTGATCCGCGGTCCCATTCCTTTGTGCACAGGTGTATCATTATGCCTTGCTCTTTTGCGTCATCGCGTATCAGCTGCCATATCACTTCCTGCCACGTTCCCTTCGGACCGTCCGGTAACGCGGGATGCAGATTGATGAGATCGTATGTTACGCATGTCTCGTCATCCACCCATAACATGTATCCTGCAAGAACGCCTATATCAAGATCATATTTTGAAAGCTGTTCCCTCATCTCCTTTCCGTACTCGTTCCTCCACGCGGTCGGGTCACTTGACCATATATCGGGACGGAACGTCTTCCATGAAAGCGTGACCAGCGGTATCCTGTAACCTCTGACCATTTCGAAGAACATGTCCCTTTGTTCCTTTTTCGGATTCGGTTCTTCTTTGTTGTCCCAGTTGCAGAAGACGAATTCGATGTTCACATCAAGGACGCCGGACGCTTTCTTTTCCATCACGGTCCTCAGCAGATCGCGCGAACCTGGACCTCTGCCTGTGGAGAACCAGCCCAGTTTTAACATACGCATCGCTATACGAAATGAGTATATCTAAATTCCCGAGTCATGCTGAACGGAAAGGAATTCATGCGGATGCCGCATCCTCATCAAACATTAAGTTCGACATAATGCGATCCGTTTTTCTCTACCACCAATGTTTTTGTGTCTGACGATATCACAACGCCGTCTTTTATTGCCTTCTCTGTGACCGTTATCTCTTTGCTGGATTCCTGTATCGGGAATTAGATGTTCTCATAGTATGAGGCCGTGTAATAATAGTTATAACCAAAGATAACACCTTCGTACAGGGCCTTGGATTCGCCGTCTATGCTTATCTCTACATCAACTTCCATTGATTCTGTTGAATATACGTATACAGCGATATGCGATGTGTTTCCCTCTGATATCATCAGAATTCCTATGCCGCCTAACGAGAGCAATACTACGGCCAGGAACAACGCGACGGCGGTCCCGCTATTGCTGCTTTTGGGTTCCCCGGTCCAGCCATCCGTCTTTAAAGGTCTGTGCTGTGTGCTTTGACCTGTCTCTTTGGCCCTTTCGGGCCGTGCGAACCGATTTGCACCGCATGATTTACAATAAAGATCGTCCCCGATAAACTTGCCGCATTTCGGACATATCGCCATGTGTCGCCCCTGATGACGGTATGGTCTCTGGCCATAAGTACATTATGCTGTTCGGATGACGAAAAAGCTCTGCTGGCACCTAGACCTGCCGGCTGCGGTCAGATATAAAGATCGACAGTATATTTTCCTCTTTTTTCTACAAATATCCACTCTGCGTCTGTCACTGTCCCGGATCCTCCGTCTGTTGCTATCACAACGGCTAAAACCAATCCGAGGGTCAGATCCCTTATATTAACGTAAAATATCTTTTGTATGGACTGTCCCGGCCCCAGCCCCTCGTAATATTGATCCTGATCGTTGACGCGGACGGTCACATCTACGGACGTTGATTGTGATGAGTGCACAATTACCGTGATCTCTGCCGAATTCACCTTCTCCATTAAGAGGAAATATCCTGCTCCGGACGCAATGATAATTACTATTGCAACGGCAACAGCGAGTATTGTTCTTTTGTCCCTTATTCCGGGCCCTCCGATCTGTACGGAAGGAGATGATGCACCGATGGCAGTGCCGCACTCTCTGCAATAATTATTGTTCCCCGCATCCTTTCCGCATTTCGAACAAAACGCCATGTGCCGCCCCCTGCAACACGATCGATCGATGCCGTATGAACTTTACGGCGCATCGGCCGGCGGTGTTCTGCAGGACATGATCATATGAAAAGATCGACGGAATACTTTTTGCCTTTCTCTATGAACAATATTTGCGTGTCCGATCTGCTGCCTGATGATGCGGTGACCGTTATTGTCTTGCTGTTCTCACCTTCGCGGAATGTGATTATCTCTTTGTAATAGAGGTACATATTTTCCTCTACCGTTCCGGTGTATTCGGCGATGTATTTTCCGTCAATGTAGATCGTCACGCCCTTCACCTCATACATCGGGTATACGTTTATCGTGACCTCCGCCCGATCTGCGGCAAGCGTAAAAGATATCGCCGCCGCAGCGGCAACTACGATCAGAGAAATAATTATGATCACTGTGAGAACTTTATTGCTGCTTTTTTTGGGTGCTTCCTGATGGGCGGGCGTATACGGCGTATACTGAGGGGGTGTATACGGGGTATATAGAGCGGCGCCGCATGATGAGCAGAATCTGTCATCTTTCATATCTTTGCCGCACTTTGTACAATAGCTCATTTTCCCTCCCTTCCTTTAATATTAAGATGTGTTTCGGTGTTAAGTATTTTTAGTATCGTTTCACACATCGAAAAGGACCGTCACCGACGGCTCTTTTTCGTCTATGTGCATCATATGATATGTTATCGCCTTTATTTCCGTCTTCGGCCGGTGTTTCTTGAGGTCAAGCGCCTCACCGTACGATTCGCAGATCACTTTGATCCCGTCAAATTTCACATGAAAAGAGGACATCACCATGGACTCGGCGTCCATGATGAATAACAGCTCTGAAAGAAATAAGAACAATCTGTTCTCAATCTCTTCATCCTCTATCTCGAATCTGTATCTCATCTTGTGCTCTATTGTCCGTGTATCCACCATCTGATCGAATAAGGCGTGTGCGGCGTTCTCAAAACATTTTTCCAGAGTTTCTCCGGTACATCTCACAAGTATGTCGGCCGTGTGTTCTAAAGTTTCATAGTGCATCATCGGACATGAATGTCCACAACCTTAATCTTCATTTCGCCGATTATGAAAAAATAATGTCTTAATACAGGTACGACAGTAATTGACTTGATGCGCTTGGCTATCGTCGGTTGCGGGTCCATAGGCGGCGAATTGGCAGAGGCCGCCGACGGGATGACAGAAGTAAAGAGAATTTATCTAACAGACCAAAGAGGAATGGCAGCGGAGGCCCTCGCGTCCAAACTGAAGAAGGCAGTGGCCGTGCGGTCGATAGAGCAGGAATTGTATCACTGCGATCTTGTGATAGAGGCGGCAAGCCAAGAGGCGGCAAGAGAGATAATCCCTAAGGTCGTGGGGCGCGGCGTGGACATAATGATAATGTCCGTCGGTGTGCTGGTCGACGACGATTACAGAAATGGTGTATATGCGGCGGCACGCAACACCGGCGCGAGGATACTCGTTCCTTCGGGAGCGGTATGCGGCACCGACGGTCTGAGTTCGGCCGCTGCGGGAAAGATAGACAAAGTTGAACTTATAACAACAAAGAACCCGTCAGGCATCGCCGATGTCAAGTATCTTAAAGAGAAGGGGATAGATGTGTGGAAGATCACTGAACCCACCGTTGTATTTCAGGGGGCCGCCAGGGAAGCTGTGAAATTCTTCCCGAAGAACGTGAACGTCGCCGCAACGGTGAGCGTGATGGGCATCGGTTTTGACAGGACCAAAGTGACAATAGTCATTGACCCTAAGGCAAGTGCGAACTCCCATGAACTTATTGTGAAAGGTGAGTTCGGCGAGATGACATCAAGAACGAACAATGTTCCTTCTTCTGTCAACCCTTCGACCAGCCATCTTGCCGCATTGTCGGCGATATCCGCCCTGAAGAGGATAATCAGAAATGATTGGGTAGGCATCTGATGTCAAGGGCTCAGAGGATCGCTGCCGCTTGTACTGATGCTGATGCCGTAATAATATCGAACGGAACATCGCCTTTCCTGGACAGTGTGTTCTGGTACGTTACGGAACAGACATCCGGAACGTTCGAAGGATCTTTGGCAATAATATCAAAGGACGGAGGGCTTGATGTCCTTACCGGATCGCTGGAGGGAACGACCGCGAGAAGGGGGCTCGGCAACGTCCGCGTTTATGAGACACGAGAGGAGAGAGATTCCATCTTCAAGGAACTTCTGAAAGGGTGCACGCGCATAGGGCTCGGCGGAAGAGCTACGACATACAGCGCATCGGAATACATCAAAAAGATGACCGGCGCGGAACTTGTCGACATGTCCCTGAAAATAGCGGACGTCATTTCTGTCAAGGACAAAAAAGAAATTGCCGATATCAGAAAAGCATGCGCCATATCGTCCAGAACAGCATCGAAGATACCCGAGCTCTTACATCCGGGAATAACAGAAAAACAAGCTGCCTGGCTCATTGATTCCGATATGAGGGTCAACGGAGGATCGGGGAACGCATTCGAGACCATAGCGGCGTTCGGCGCACATTCTGCGGAACCCCATCACCGGCCTTCCGATCACAAATTGAAGAAGGGGGACACGGCGCTCTTCGACTTCGGTTCCAAGTATGATATGTATTCGTCCGATATGACAAGGACCGTTTTTTTGGGCGAACCCGATGACGTGCTGAAAAGGGCTTATGCGGTCGTACAGAAAGCGAAAGCGGCCGGGATGGATGAGATGCGCGACGGCGCTCCGGCGAAGGATGCCGATATCGCTGCCAGAAATATAATTGATGAAAGTGAATTCAAAGGGAAGTTCATACACTCCTTCGGCCACGGGATCGGGATGAACGTCCACGAAGGCCCGTCGGTCTCATACAGGTCCGAGGACATATTGAAAGAAGGGATGATCGTGTCCGCGGAGCCCGGGATATACATACCCGGGATCGGAGGCATACGGATAGAGGATACCGTTCTGATAACAAAGGACGGTGCCGAACCTCTTACAAGATTTGACCAGAATTATACGGTGATATGATGCATGATCTTTTGCTGAAGGCCGTGAACAATATGCAGAAAATGGGCGCAGAGTTCTGCGACGCAAGATCGCAGACAATAAAAAACATAGGCATACAGTCTGTGAACGGCGATATACGCCATCTTTCCGACAGAACTGTCGGAGGCGTCTGTTTAAGAGCATGGGTGAACGGCAGATGGGGATATTATTCGTCCACTTCTTTCAATGCCGGCGATGTGAAAAAGGCTGCAGGGACGGCGGTCGCGAATGCGGCCGGATCTCCGAGAGGGTGTAAAGATCTCAATGTCACTGAGATCAAGACCAAAAAAAGACAGGGCCTGATGATACATCCGGATGACGTTGATATGAAGGAGAAGGTCAGCGCCGTTCTTGCGGTCGATTCCGCACAAACATCTGAAAAGGTCTTGAACAGGGTCGGAAGTTACAGCGAAGAGATCACCAAGAACATCCTGATGAATTCCGTCGGTTCCGAGATGGAGTGGGAAGAGGTCAGAACAAGATTCAGAGCCATGAGCGTCGCGTCCGACGGCCAGAGGATGGAACGGTATTACAACGGGCCGGACGGAACGTGCGGATACGAGCTTGTGAAAAACCTGGACATAGAAGCGCTGGGGCGCGAGACCGCGAAGGAGGCTGTGCTTACGCTGAACGCGAAACGCACGCCCAGCGGGCCGATGACGGTGATAAGCGACCCCATGGTATCGGGATTGCTTGCCCATGAGGTCATGGGTCATGCTTCGGAAGCTGACGAAGTTGTGAAAAGAAGGTCGTTCCTTACCGACGCAGTAGGAAAAAAAGTGGCATCGGACATAATATCAATGTACGATGACGGCACCGTTGACGGGGCGCACGGCACGATACTGTATGATGACGAAGGAACGCCCGCGTCGTGCACGCAGATAATAAAGAACGGAATTTACACAGGATACATGCACACCCTCGAAAGCGCGTCGCTGATGAGCGTGAGACCTACGGGCAACGGAAGATCTGAGAATTACGGAAAGAGGATATGGGCAAGGATGACGAACACGTTCTTCGGCCCCGGGGACAGAACGCTTGATGACCTCATTGCGGACACAAAATACGGGATATTGTGCGATAAGATGGTCAATGGTATGGAGGATCCGGTCGGCGGCGGATTTGAAGCCAAAGTATTACGCGGGTTCTTGATCGAGAACGGAAAAATAACAGACATGCTGAGATCGTTCACGCTTACGGGACGGGCGCTGGAGATACTCGGTACAGTTGACGCTGCTACTAAGGATATCATATTCGACGGAGGGATGTGCGGCAAGGGCATTGAGGATTGGGTGAATGTTTCGTCTGGAGGGCCGTACTGCAGGGCCAGCATCATCGTGGGAGGCGGATGATATGAACATTCGTGAGATCGCTGTCGATTCGCTGAAATATGCGAAAAAGATGGAGCACGCCGAATCATACGTTCTTCAGAGTGTTACTCATTCAGCATACATCGACGGAAGCAGGATCAGCAACATAGAAACAAAGATAGATTCCGGGATGTGCGTAAGAGTTGCCGATGAGAACAAACCGGGAAGAGCGTGCGTTACGCTCGGCGATGCGAAGGACAGCGAGAATTGCGTAAATTCTGCGATACGCGTTTCGTCGTTCTCGCCGAAGAACAACAAATTCAAAGGATATCCGATGCCTTCCGGACCTGCCGTTGATGTGAAAGGCGTCTTTGACAAAAAGATAGAGGACATCACCGGTGCGGAACTTAGGGACATATTATCGGCAGTGATCGGCTCATGCGGATCCGAGATACCGAGAGGATTGCTCAGATTGTCGGTGATCGGGTCTGCGGTCGCCAACAGCAATGGACTTTTAACTGAGCACAGAAGCACAATGATGTACGGTCATTTCACATCCATGTTCAGAGGCACAAGGAACGGCGAAGGGACGGAATCGTTACATGGCGCATCGTTGACCATAGATCCGGAACATATCGGAAAAGAATTGGACAGAAAGGCAAGAGCGTCAGCATCCGCGATACCGTTCAAAGGCAGTGAGAAAATGACAATGATACTGCCGCCGTGCGAACTCGGCGATATGATCATGTCCTCTGCAGGTTCAGCGCTGAATGGCGAGAATGTGTTCTATGAGCGCAGCCCGTGGACCGGTAAGATGGATAAAGAAGTTGCATCCGCTTGTTTGACCCTGACCGATGATCCGACCACCCCGGGGCCGTTATGCTCGGCGTTCGATGACGAGGGGACCCCTTCACAAAAAAAAGTGCTCGTTGATAATGGGATATTAAGATCATTCATACGCGACAGCTTCGTCGGGAACAGCACAGGCAACGGAATGCGCCGGAATTCCACTGATGCGCAGAATGTCTATTGTTCTTCGGTCGGAATAAGACCGATGAACATGATCGTCTCCAAAGGAGCGTATTCGCAGGATGACATCATATCGCAGACGGATAACGGAATATTTGTTGAAAAATTCGCTTGGCCGGAGGCCGACCCTCTTACGGGAAGGTTCGGTCTCGAGGTGCGCTGCGGCCACATAATACGCAACGGAAAGATAACTGACACAATAAACAATTCGTTGTTGATGGGGAACATGTTCGATGCGCTGGCTAATATAGAATTCATAGGTAACGACGCGGTAAATATAGGCTGTGTGACAATACCGACGATGAGCTTCTCGGGAACGGAATTGGCAGGGAATTAAAAGGAACGTTCGATGGTTATCCTTGTTCTGTCCCCTGAAGATTCCATTGCGCCGCACTCTTCTGTTATGTGACCGATCTTCTTCATAGGGAATGCCGCTACGGGCCTTTCATCAACGCTCAGCGGTGTCGGTCCGAAGAATATGCATAACGCATCGGCGTCCGGCCAATACGCTATGTCGCCCTTCTCGAATGTATTCGTGTCGCCTTTCACCTTGGTGTCCAAATGCATCTCGAAATACATCTGACAGCCTAACATATTGATATCCGACGAGAACGGTAACGCTAACCAGATCTCATTCGATATGTCGGAACCGTCAAGGATCGCGGACCATTCCCCGCTTCGCGTTCTTATCTTGATGGAGCTCATGTTCCTGTTATTTTTTCCTTTCGAATAGTGCTCTTATGTCCTTTCCCACTATTTCCAATTCAAGGGCCGCATCATCGGCCTCCATCTTCTTCAGATTCTTAAGACCATTCTTCCACTCCGCGCGCCACTCATCCTTGAATTTTCCTGATTCTATGTCGGCAAGTATCGATCTCATTCCGTCTTTCGATTCTTTTGTTATGACACGGTCCCTTCTTGTGAGTCCGCCGAACTCCGCTGTATTGGAAACGACGTACCACATCTTTGCGAAACCGCCCGCCTGTATCAGGTCGACGATGAGCTTCACCTCATGCAGCACTTCAAAGTATGCTATCTCCGGAGGATAACCGCCTTCCCTTAACGTTTCGTAGCCTGCTTTGATCATTGCGGTCACGCCGCCGCATAATACTGCCTGCTCTCCGAACAGGTCTGACTTCGTCTCAAAATCGAATGACGTCTCGAAGACGCCCGCTCTCGTTGACCCGATGCCTTTGGCCAATGCCAAAGCAATATTCTTTGCGTTGCCGGTGCTGTCCTTGTGCACCGATATTAACGCAGGTACACCGAACCCTTCCAGATATGCGATTCTTTCCATGTCCCCGGGGGACTTGGGGGCCATCATTATCACATCGATGCCTTCCTGCGGCGTTATCAAATTAAATGTTATCGCAAAACCGTGTGCGAACTCGAGCGCCGCACCTTTCTTCATGTTCGGCTTTACCATCTCTGTGTAGATGTCCGGCTGCACCTCGTCGGGAAGCAACATCATAACAACGTCCGCGCCTTTAACGGCTCCCGGGATCTCATCCACCTTGAGACCGTCCTCTTTCGCTTTCTTCCATGACGGCCCGTTCTTTCTTACCCCGACGGTAACATCCAATCCTGAATCATGAAGGCACAGTGCCTGTGCTCTTCCCTGTGCCCCGTATCCGAGCACCGCTATCTTCTTGCCCTTGAGAATATTCAAGTCCGCATCCGAATCGTGATAAATGTCCATTTATTGACACCTTTGTTCGCACGCATGCTCTGAAAGATTATAAAAGGTGTCCCCTTGGAACAGATTTTCACATTATCCGTTAACTTGATGATAATTAAAATGCCGGCAGGAACGCCGGCCTGAAAGTTGTTTATTTATGCTTGTTCGGTGCGACAGCTCCGATGAATACAAGCAGACCGGCCACCAATGTAAGATAGATCCCTGTTCCGGCCAAGTTCTCTAAGACCTTGAGTATATCTGAATAGTCGAAGGCGTCGGTTATAAGCAAGATCGGTGCTAAGAATATGCCTATGCCTGCAATGAACAGCAATACTCTTGTTCCGGCTCCGCCTTTGCCTCCGAGCACTAACCCTCCGACCAGAACGGCGACCGCGCCTAAGGCCGCCGCCGCGATCGGCATGTAGATCATCATGGAATCCTCGTTCCCGTTCTGGAATATCTCCAGGCCTGTGTAGCCGAATAATGTCCATTCCAGGAACAGTGATACTATCGCTATAATGCCTCCAATGAGTGCTATGACCCCTGCGAATGTTTCTCTTCCCATTTTTCACCTCCTCGTAGTGGTATTGATAGGTTATAATAATCGGCGTTAAATCCTTTTACATCTGCAAGTGAATTCAGATGCTGCCCCGCGAGTTGATGCCGTATTGACATACATCAGAACGGACATTTCCCTCTTATGATCGGCAGTGTCGGATTAGGCGGCAGCATCGGCAATACCGCTTCGTCCTGATCTATTAGTATATCCACAAGGCACACCCGGTCGGATGCGAGCGCTTCTTTGAACGCCTTTCCTAACTCCGACGGGCGTTCCACGCGTATGCCTTTCGCGCCGAACGCTTCCGCGAGTTTTACGAAATCGGGATTGGATTTTTGTAATTCCGTTCCCGAATAACGTTCATTCCAGAAGAGCTTCTGCCACTGCTTTACCATTCCTAACCATCCGTTGTTCATCAGACAGATGACAACGGGAACATTCTCGGCCACCGCCGTCGCCAGTTCCTGAACGACCATCAGCAGACCGCCGTCGCCGACTATCGCTATCACCTTCTTATCGGGCTTGGCGATCTTTGCGCCGATCGCCGCAGGGAATCCGAATCCCATCGTTCCCATGCCTCCCGATGATATCAGCTGCCTGGGGCGCTGAATTCTTAGATGATGCATCGCCCACATCTGGTTCTGGCCCACGTCCGTTGTGATTATTGTATTCTCGTCCAATATTTTGTTTATCTCGGCCATGACTCGTCTTGGGGATATAGGTGTCGTATTATCGTTAATGTTATCGCAGGAACATCTCTTCTTCACTTCTTTTATACGGTCCACCCACTCCTTGCACGGAGTGCTCTGCTTCAGCTGCGATATGATCTCCTGCATCGCACCCTTCGCATCCGCCAGTATGTTCACCGCGGTATGCGCGTGTTTGTTGAACTCCACGCGGTCAATATCTATCTGTATCACTTTACAATTCTGGGACATCTTGTTGTGCATGCTGTGACTTCTATCAGAGAATCGTGTTCCTATTGCGATCACGAGGTCGGCTTCCTTCATTGCGTTCAGAGAGCTCATCTTTCCGTGCATCCCCATCGATCCCATTGATAGCGGGTGGTCATACGGTATCGAGCCCAGTCCCATCAGCGGCATTATCACCGGCGCTTGTATCAATTCTGCAAGCTGTATCAGCTCATTCGATGAATTGGATGATATTACGCCTCCTCCTGCGATTATCAGAGGGCGCTGCGCCTTTCTTATGAGACCGATCGCATACGGCAGTTTCGAAAGGTCTTCGCGGACCTCAACGGGATCGAACTTCTTGTTCAGAAGCGAAGCGTCAATGTCGGAGTTTATCGCATCCACCGGAAGATCGATGTGAACCGGCCCCTGCCTTCCCGCGAGAGATATCTCCCATCCTCTTGAGACAGCTTCCGGCAACATTTGAAGATCGAGTACTCTGTAATTGTATTTGGTGACCGGCATCATAAGGCTGAACGCGTCCACTTCCTGGAACGCACCCATCCCGAGGACCATCGTTGAAACTTGTCCCGTTAGAACGATCATCGGTATCGAATCGGCGAATGCCGTTGCTACGCCTGTTACGAGATTTGTCGCACCGGGACCTGACGTTGCCAAACAAACGCCCGGTCTTCCGGACGCACGTGCATACCCATCCGCCATGTGCGCGGCGCACTGTTCGTGGCGTACGAGCACATGCCTTACAGATGAGTTGAGGATCTCGTCAAATATAGGTATGACCTGACCTCCGGGGTAGCCGAACATAGTTTCGACGCCTTTATCTTCCAACATCTTCAGGAGCGCTCTTGAGCCTTTCATGTTAATACTTCCAATATCGCACCACTGGGAAGCTAATAGTTATTTATTAAGGATTTCCTATCTATAGATGCTGGAAGGCGTTACATGGCGATAGTCTATCACAAAAAGCTACTTGCGCATACACAGTGGGAGGGGCATCCCGAATCTCCCTTCAGGCTGAAGACGCTGAAGAAGAAGCTTATGCAGGAAGGCCTGTGGGGCGATGTGATCCCTCCGGTGATGATAAAGGACGATGATGTTCTAAAAGTTCATACGGCGGAACACTTAAAACGTCTCAAGGCCGGCGGGAATGTCTTCTTAGACCCTGATACACTGCTGAGGGACGAGACATACGGTCTTGCGATGCTGTCCGCATCGGTCGCCGTCACCGCTGTGAAATTAGCAAAGAACGGTGTTCCGACGTTCGCCGTAACACGTCCGCCGGGGCATCATGCCGGCAAGGATTTTATGGGCGGCTTTTGCTATCTGAACAATATATCCATTGCTGTTGAAGCTGCGGGAGCGAGAACTGCCATTGTGGACCTCGATGTGCATCACGGCAACGGTACGGAGAACATATTCTACGGACGTGATGACGTTCTGCTGATAGATGTGCATGAAGACAACCATTACCCTTACACAGGAAAAAAAGAGGACAGGGGATGCGGCGCCGGGGAGAATTATACTGTGAACCTCCCTCTGCCTTCGGGCTGCGGTAACAACACATACAAAATGGTCATGAATGACATCATAATCCCCATACTCAGGAAGTTCGGACCGGAACTTATTGTTGTGTCTTTGGGAGTTGACGGGCATTACTGCGACCAGCACTCTAATATCAGTTTGAACACCCAAGGATACGTAGAACTGTGCAAACAGCTCATCGGAGAAAGCAAGGACGGAAAGATCGCCTTCGTCCTTGAAGGAGGGTACCATCTGCGGGCGACCGCGGAAGTGGCCGCCGGCGTCCTTGCGGCGCTGGAAGGCAGGGAGATCAAACCGGAATATAACGAAGAGAGGCCTGAGAACAGCAACGGGCCGCGCGCGGTCAGGAAATTAAAAGAATTTTTCGCAGAACGCTGGGGCATCTGATCGTTTGATCCGACGGCAGGGGCAGTACTACATATGCTCGTCCTGAGTGTTTGATACTGAGTGTTAACTATTATTTTAGATCTTATCTGTTGTAATACGTGTGTATTCAGCAATATTTTTATATTATTTGCTAAATACACATAGCAATGATGCTTCTCTGAACGAACACAGACGAAAGAGATATGAGGCGATCCGAATGATATATGCGGCGGTGCTGAAAGATATGACGGGTGTTACATTCCGGCGAGAGGATGTTCTTAATGCTGTGCTGAAAAAATATCCGGGATACAATGCGGGTTCTTTCAACAGGCACTTTTCCAGAATGCTTTCTAAAGATCTGATAGAGAATGTCGGAAGGAATCTGTATATCGCAACCTCTCCCGATATCGCAAAGAAAACATATTTGTACGAACATACGAGCGCACAGTTCTCAGATGTGTCCTCGTTCATTGCGTCCGAGTTCCCTCTCGCCGACTTCCTTGTGTGGGAAACGACGCAGATGAATGAATTCTTTGGTCATCAGACGGCACAGAACATCATTGTGGTCTCGGCAGAGAAGATGCTCACTGAAATGATATTCGAAAGAATGAAAGAACGATCATTCCGTGTACTGCTTTCACCAAAGCCCGAGGACATCAACAGATATGCGGAGAACGGTTCGGTGATAATAGAAAAGCTCAGTTCCCGCTATCCGAAGAATCGGACGGACAAACATGGTTACTCGATAGAAAAACTAATCGTGGACCTGTTCGCGGAAAGGACCATGAGATCTTTTTTCAGCAAAGGCGAATATCCGGCAGCGTTGGAAAACATATTCAGAAAATATAAGGTCAACGAGAACAGGATGTTCAATTACGCGAAGATGAGACGCGTGGACAATGCGATAAGGCATATGATCGAAAATGACACCGACGTGGACCTTTATACGGACGGTGAATTAATATTCTGAAAAAGAGCAATTTTACACCTGAGAACATAAAACGGCTGCAGGAAGAAACAAAGCTCGATCCGTCGCTCCTCGAACGGACGGTATTCGCCTTCGGACTGCTTGAGGCCCTGACGCGTGCCGGGCTTGATTTCATATTCAAGGGAGGCACATGTCTGATGCTGCTTTTGGACAGGCCGAGGCGTCTGTCGACCGATATCGATATAATTGTCGAACCGGGCGCGGACATTGATGCATTCATCAAGAAGGCGGCGGAGATATTCCCCTTTGTCGGTTGTGAAGAGCAGACCCGGCCTCCTGTGCGCAACATCGAAAAGAGGCATTTCAAGTTCTTCTATGGATCTTCTGTGATCGGCGGAAGTCTGCATATCATTCTTGATGTGTTGTTTGAAAAGAATAATTATCCAAATGTTATCAGAAAAGAGATCACGGGCTCTCTGCTTGATACAGAGCTCCCGGCAATATATGTGAACGTGCCGACGGTAAACTGTATTTTAGGCGATAAATTGACTGCGTTTGCCCCACATACGATCGGTATACCTTTCGGTGTGAACAAAGAGATGGAGATCATAAAACAGCTTTACGATGTCGCGACCCTTACCGAAAAATGTGACGACTTCAAAGAGGTCAAAGACACATATAGGATAGTTGCGGAGAAAGAGATCGGATACAGGGGGCTGGATGTAAGCATCCAAGATACTTTGAAAGATAGTTTCAACGCCGTAATAGCGATAATCGGCAAAGGCATGCTGTTCACTGAGGATCATAAAAAACTGCTGGACGGCATACGCCGCATAAAGGGTCATATCTTCGACAGCTATTCGGTCATCGATGCGGAAAGTCAATCATGCCGCGTTGCACATTTGATCGCGAACATTCTTGCCGACAGCACAGACCTTCCGCGGATCTCTGGCGGGAACTCTTATTTGGACAAGACGATAACGAATGCACATTACAAAAAACTAAACTATGTGAAAAGGGCAAACCTGATGGATTTTGCCTACCTCTACGAGGCCATAGGATCGCTCCGGGAAGAACGATAGCGGAATTGACCTAACCCCTAAATCTGTTTAAGCGGGCGACGTCTGAAATACGCGTCATAAAGCAAACCTTATCTTAT
This sequence comes from Methanomassiliicoccaceae archaeon, assembly GCA_031260545.1. GTDB lineage: Archaea > Thermoplasmatota > Thermoplasmata > Methanomassiliicoccales > Methanomethylophilaceae > Methanomicula. Next base: position 15,780 of record JAIRJQ010000063.1, read on the forward strand.
CGTTCATGTATATGCCGCGTGATAACATATGAAGGTCAAGGTCGGGATAAACGGATACGGGACAATCGGAAAGAGAGCTGCGACTGCGATAAACCAGCAGGATGACATGGAGGTCGTGGGCGTCACAAAAACGAGGCCCACATACGAGGCCGTTACGGCAAACGAACTGAAACTTCCATTGTACGTTCCCAGTGAAGAAGCTATCCAAGATTTCACGAAAGCAGGGATCAAAGTTGCGGGCACGATAAAAGAGCTGTACAAGAAGTGCGATATAATCATTGACTGCACTCCGGGAGATGTTGCCGAGGGATACAAGAAAGAGTATTCTGACGCAGGCATAAAGGGGATATTCCAGGGAGGCGAAGATCACAGTCTTACGGGAATATCATTCAACGCCATGGCAAACTATAAGGAATCCTGGGGAGCGCAGTTCTCGCGTGTCGTTTCATGCAACACCACGGGCCTGATAAGGACGTTATATCCTCTGGACAAGAAGTTCAAGGTGCAGAATGTCTTCTCCACGCTTATACGCAGGAGTGCGGATCCGAACGACAGCAAAAAGGGACCGATAAATGCTATCGAACCGTCGCTGAAGATACCGACGCACCACGGACCGGACGTGCAGAGCATAATGCCGTGGCTTAATATTCAGACGATGGCGGTGAAAGTCCCGACGACACTGATGCACCTTCACACCGTGATGGTAAAACTCGGCACTCAGACAACCACGGAAGATGTTATCGCGCTGTGGAAGAAGACACCGCGTGTGAGACTCGTGAAAGGGAAGAGCGGAATAAAATCGTCAGCACAGATAATGGACCTTGCCCGGGACCTCGGAAGGCCGAGAGGGGACATGTATGAGATCATTGTGTGGGAGGACGGTGTCAAGGTGGTCGGCGATACGCTGTACTATTATCAGGCCGTTCATCAGGAAAGCGACGTCATACCTGAGATCGTCGATTGCATACGGTCGATGTGCAAAATGGAAGAGGACGCTTCCAGATCAATGAAGAAAACGGATAAGGCAATGGGCATTTAAGGTGCTTTGATATGAAAGATTTCCACACGATGGAGGACTTCAATTTCAAGGAAAAGACGGTGCTGTTGAGAGCGGACATCAACTGTCCGTTAGATAAAAAAACGTTGCAGATCATCAACGATTCAAGAGTGAGAAGCATTGTTCCGACCGTCCGCGAACTCATGGGAAAGAAAGCGAAAGTTGTGATACTGGCACATCAAAGCAGAAAGGGAAAATGGGACTTCATACCGATGGAGCAGCATGCTTCGCGATTGGCAAGACATCTGAACCATCCGGTGAAGTATGTGAATGATGTGATGGGCGATGCCGCCAAGGATTCCATACGCTCCCTGGGAGCAGGAGAGGTCATCCTGCTTGACAATGTCAGAGGTCTTGATTGCGAAACTGCGAAACTGGACATGAAGGCTCATTCTGAGGCCGTGCTTGTCAACGAACTTGCGCCGCTGATCGATTATTACGTATGCGACGCGTTCGGCGCGGCTCACAGGTCGCAATGTTCGCTCGTAGGATTCCCGGTGAAGGTGCCGTCAGCATCCGGAAGACTGATGGCGAAGGAGCTCTTTGCATTGAAAGCGATATTCGACGAACCGAGAAGACCGTCAACATTCGTTCTCGGCGGCGCCAAGTTCGGAGACGTTTCACCGATGATCGACCATGTACTGGGAAGCAAGAAAGCTGATACGGTCATACTTACAGGACTTGCCGGCAATGCGTTCCTTTTTGCAAGAGGCGTTGACATCGGTGCGGCGAGCATGGAGATCCTGAAGGATGAGTTGACCCCTGAGAATATAGACGCGGCAAAGGAAATGTTAACGAAATACGGTCAGAGGATATTGCTGCCTACCGACGTGGCAGTGGAAAGGGACGGCAGCAGAACGAACGTGCTGATCGGCGACCTTCCCGTACCGGAGGCCGCGCTGGACATCGGCACCGATTCGATCGAGAAATTTAAAAAAGTTCTATCATCGTCACGGACATCATTCATGTCCGGTCCCGCGGGGCTGTATGAGAAGGATGGTTTCGGGACCGGTACGAAAGAGCTTATGTCCGCCATGATAGAGAACAAAGGACAGTCGGTCATCGGCGGAGGTCATACGATAGGTGCTGCGGACATGTTCGACATGACCGATCGTTTCTCGTATGTCAGCACCGCAGGCGGTGCGCTGGAAACTTTCCTCTTAGGTGAGGAGTTGCCGGCCGTTGAAGCGTTGAGATACTCGTATAAAAAGTTCTGATGCTCATATATCTAAATACATTTCGGCCTTCTGCCGAGAATATTTTATATATAAAGATATAATGGATGCGTTTGATAAAAATGACTGATGAGCAGTTCGAGAGTACGGAGGAGGATGTCTCACGTGTACGTCTTCCGAACATTAAGGAAGGAGAGATGTTCGGCATAGCGGATCAGCTGCTCGGAGCATCCAAGATCAAAGTGATGTGCGAGGACGGCGTATCAAGAATGGGCCGTATCCCCGGAAAGATCAAGAAAAGGATGTGGATACGCGAAGGCGACCTTCTGATCATATCATTATGGGATTTCCAGCCGGACAAGTGCGATGTAAGGTTCCGTTACACGAAGACGCAGGCGGTCAACCTCAGCAAGAGGGGAAAGGTGCCTAAGGCCCTTGATATATTCTGAGTGTAACGAAAATGTCATACGAGGAGAAATACTCTTAT
>JAIRJQ010000076.1 GCA_031260545.1 Methanomassiliicoccaceae archaeon
AGAGGGATCAGCACTTTATGGTTGGGACCGACGATCATTCTGAAGATATGAGGTATTATCAATCCGACAAAACCAATTATGCCGCTTATGGAGACCGCACCCGCTACTGCGAGAGACGCCCCTATAAGCAATATTATTCTGGTCTGATTGACATTGACGCCAAGGTTCGCCGCCTGTTCCTCTCCCAGCGATATAAGGTTCAATTCCCTGGACCGCATCCATATAAGGACTATGCCGGCGACTATCGGCAGAAGCGCGAGTTTGAACGAATCCCATCCGCGCTCAGCGAAACTTCCCATGAGCCAGAACACTATTCCCGGTAATGCACGATCATCGGCCACATATTGTATCGCCGACACCATCCCGTTGAAGAATGCGCCGACGGCGATGCCCGCGAGAAGCAGCATCGCCACAGAGACACCGCCGCTGGTCTTAGCGAGTATATACACAAGGAACATCGTTCCGAAACAGAATATGAATGCCAGCAGGGGTACCGCATAACTGCCGAACACCGAACCTATGCCGAAGCCCATCGCAAGCGATGCGCCGAATGCGGCGCCTGACGACACGCCTAACACGGACGGCGATGCCATGGGGTTCCTGAACAGACCCTGCATTGCAAGACCGGAAACGGAGAGTGCGGCACCGACCAATGCACAGCATAATGCTCTGGGAAGCTGTATGTTCTGTGCTATGTACACGTTCCCGAAGGTCCCGTTGCCGAACAGTGCGCTGAACATATCTCCCAGGGACATCTTCGTTGCGACCATCATGGCCGGAATGAATGCTAAAAGGAGCAGAAGTACGGTGACAAGGATCACGATGACATTCCTGCGCCGTGTCTTGGCCCGTATCGCATTCAGTTCTTCGACGGTCATTCTTTCACGGTCTCATCATAAAGGAGAAAATAGAAAAAGGTTTGGAAAATGCATTAGCGGGATCACATTATCACACGCATCTTCTGATCCATCGTTCTCGTGTCTTTCACATCGAAGAATATCACTTTCGGCATTTCTGTAACGACGCTGACACCGCTGAATATATTGGTTCCCGAGGTGGTGTTTATGTTCTTAAGGGACAGCGCATCAAAACAAAGCTGCGTGAGCGTGTTCGCTCCGGGAGATGTCCCCGCACTGAGCTCCATGTATACAGTTTTCTGGCTGCTCAGGGATCCTGCCGCAGCCGTTACCGCGGAAAGCCTTTTCTGGAAGTCCGTCAGTGAAACGTTATCGTCGGCGCTTATGCCGACGAGCTGTCCCAAAGCGTCGATCGCAGCCATCAGACGGGGCAGAGACTTGATGGCATCGTAATAATCAATGCACAGCAGCTTCACATTGCCGTATTTTGCGACAGCGTTCATGACAGCTTCGTAATTTGTCATATATCCCCATACAACGAGGCAGTAGGTGCTGTCCATATCGAATGCGTCGCTCTCAAAGAACGTCAGAAGGTTCAGTGTGCTGATAGACATCTCAGAGGCCAGCGTGCTCTTGCATACCATGTTGTTATTCGGGTATGCGGTCCAGGTGCTGTTGCCGGCGGCAACAACTTTATTCCACACATCGGCGCCGAACATATCAATATACGAATCGGTGAAACCCTTCCCGTAGGATATTATTTTCATTTTGTTTATCTCATCCTTTGTGAAGGTCACTTCCGCATTCGCAGGGACCCCTGCTCCTGTCCCGGAACTCTTTATCTTCACATTCCCGTCTTTATCGGTCACTGCCAGCGGATCGAACGTCATTGACGGATCTGCGGAGGGTTCAGGCAATTCGCCGTAAACGATCTTATACATCTCCTCTATCGTGTCGATGATCCTCGGCGTGGCAGAGATCTTGGAATAATCTATCTCTCCGACCGTCGGGTCCCACGCATACCATCCTTTCTTACCATTATCATCGCCTGAAGGCCACAGCATAACGGCCGCAGCCCCTGCTACGACAAGTGCTGCAACGGCGATCGCAATAATTTTTGTTTTTATCATCTTTCTCTCATCTCTTTCCGTCCGTGGTACGGAACGTGGTATTTTTTTGAGTTTATACGACCCCTTGCATTGTCGTCCTGTTCATCAATGAGTTATCCGTACTTAAAGTTATGCGCATAAATGTAAATTCGTGTTACTAAGTATTAACAGACATGAAATGTGTGCTACTGATATGTTTTTGGCGAGATGACCGCAACAACAACATCCTCACAAAGTTTCTTTAACCAGTTCACAATCACACAGGCATGCGATGGATGCTGCGGGGGAAGATCCACAGGGCCACGGTGACTCAGACCAGGCGGGACTATGAAGGAAGTATAACCGTAGACATCGAACTTCTGGAAAAAGCGGGGATATGGGCCGGCGAGATGGTATGGATCGCCAATGTCACCAACGGGAACCGTTTTGAGACGTACGCGATAGAAGGCGAAAGGAATTCCGGAATAATCGCATTGAACGGTGCCGCAGCACACTTATGCGGCATCGGCGACAAGATAATAATCATGGGCTTTGAACTTACTGACAAGCAGATAAAAGCGAAAGCGGTCGCCGTCGATGAGAAGAATCGTGTGGTAAGGGAGTTCACATACTGATCATGTCAATAACGATATATTCAGACGGCGGAGCACGCGGCAATCCCGGACATTCGGCGTTCGCTGTTGTCGTATGTGAGAACAATAAGATCATACACAAGCATTCCGAGTACATAGGCATCAACACGAACAACATCGCAGAATACCGCGGTCTTATATACGCGGTCGGCCACGCAATAGATTCATATTATGATGACGTAGAATTCGTGATGGATTCCGAACTGGTGATAAAACAGATGAACGGCCAGTACAAAGTAAGATCAAAAAATCTTGCGGATATGCACAATGACGTCAAAGC